>NZ_JBPPVW010000004.1:0-198716 GCF_053546955.1 Corynebacterium sp. 32222D000AT
GTGGTGTGCTCGGGGCAGCCGGCACGCCGCTAGCGCGGGTGCTCTGGCTGCGACTGCGGCGCGGGTCAAGCTTTTGGGCTACGCGTTTGCCCAGTTTGCCGGCCTTAGAACTCACCACTCGCTCCTACCTAGCTGGGGAAAATAATCGCGCCCTGATCCGCGAGTCAGACTCAGTGCCAGGGCGATGGTGGGGATTATTCTCCAAACCAGTCGCGGAGTACTTCTAACACGCCGTTGTTGAGATTGGAGGGAGCTTGGAGATCCGCGATTTCTTTCAGGCGGCGGTGAGCATTCTCCATCGCCACCGCGGTGCCGGCCGCCTGGAGCAGCTGGAAATCGTTGAGGTAGTCGCCGAAGGCGGCGGTCTGCTCCATCGGGATGCCCAGCTTCGCGGCTAGTTGTTCCAGCGCGTGGCCCTTATCCGCGTCGGCGGACATGATGTCCAACCAGTTCTTGCCGGAAATCGCCAGGTTGTTGCCGGCGGCCGCGGCCCGCAGGTGCGGGGCGACGTGCTCTTCGGAGTCGGCCGTGCAGTAGACCGCCAGCTTGACCAGCGGCGTATCGGCCGCCACCCGCGCCAGGTCCTCCACCACGGTCACGGAGTGGTAGTACTTGTCGATTTCGGCCCGGATGGCAGCCGAGGTACCGGCGGCGATGTAGGCGGTCTCCGGCGCGCAAAGGACCACCGCGTAAGTATGGGCACTGTCGGCACTGTCGGCGCTGTCGGCACTGTCAGCACTGTCGATGCCCGCGCAGGCGCCCAGGCAGGCGGTGACCACGTCGGCGGGCAGCTGCGTGGTGTCCACGACCGTGCCGCGGTGGCTGACCACGGTCCCGTTTTCTGCGATGAAGGAGTTGATGCCGCTAATGTCGGCGAACATGTCGCGGAGGGTGGCCAGCTGCCGGCCGGACGCCGGCACCAGGACCACCCCACGGTCGTGGAGCCGGGCGGCGAGCTCGGGGAAGCCGGCGGGGATGCGGCCTTCGCCGTCGAGGAGGGTTCCGTCCATGTCGAGGGCGATGAGCCGGGGAGTAGGTGCAGGCATAATGATCCTCCGTGAAGTGTGGGGCTGCGGCGCCGCTGTGTGACGTGGAATACTGGATACCATGACTGAACACAACGATGCCCCAGTAATTCTTGACGTCCGCAACAGTACCGGAGTGGTGGAGCTCAACCGGCCCAAGGCCTTGAATTCCCTCAACCCTGAGATGGTCGACAGGATTGTTGAGGGCCTGAACCAGTGGCGCGACGACAACGCCATCGAGCAGGTGCTTTTTGTCTCCCGCAGCCCGAAGGCCTACTGCGCCGGCGGCGACGTGCGCGCGGCACGGGAGGGCCTCATTGATGGCAACGTCGCGGAGGTCGACCAGTTCTTCCAAGACGAGTACGCCATGAACGCCCAGCTGGCGCACTACCCGAAGCCGGTCATCGCGGTTCTCGACGGGATCGTCATGGGCGGGGGAGTAGGCATCTCCGTGCACGGCAGCCACCGCATTGTCACGGACAAGACTTTCGCCTCCATGCCGGAGATGAACATCGGCTACGTCACCGACGTCGGCGCGGGATATGCCGCCCAGCGCGCGGTGGGCACCCGCGGCAAGCCCTCGCCGGCGCTGGCGAAGTTCTGGGCGCTGACCGGCTACCGGATGTACGCCGCGGATCTGCTCTACTCCGGCCTGGCTACCCACTACGTCAAGGACGCCGAGGCCGTGGTGGAAGACATCGTCGAGCGCGGGATCGATGCCGCGCTGGGCGAGCACTCCACCCAGCCGGAAGAGGCGGCCCCGATGGCGGAATTCATCGACGATATTGAGGCTATTTTCGGCGCGCCGACGTGGGAGGAAATCTCTCAGCGCCTGGAGCAGGCCGGTAATGAGGAGCTGGCGCGCAAGGTCGCGGAGCTCACCCAGGCCGCCAGCCCGACCTCGCTGGTGGCCGCGGCCGAGCTGCTGGCGGCCGAGGAGCGCGCCGCCAGCGTCGACGACGCGCTGGCCATGGAAAACGCGCTCGGGAAATACCTGCGCGGGCTGCCCGACTTCCGCGAGGGCGTGCGCGCGGTGCTAGTCGACAAGACCCAGGACGCGACCTTCACGCCGGCTGCTGCCAGCGAGGTCGACGTGGAAGGCATCCGCGCGGCGCTGGGCAGCGTGTAGACACGCGGCGTTAAGCCTAAGCGGGGCGGTAGAGCGGGCCGTCGATGGCCCGCTGATAGGTCTCAACGAGGGAGCGGGTCGCCGCCTCCCAGGACCACCGCTCGGCCTCGGCGCGCGCGGCCTCACCCATGGCGGCGCGGCGGTCGGCATCGCCTAGCAATCCCGCCAGGGCCTCGGCCCACGCGCTGTCGGAGGCGTCCTCGTCGACCAGCAGGCCGGTCTTCTCGTCGTCGATGACAAACGGGATGCCGCCCGCGCGGGTGCCGACCACCGGCACGCCGGAGGCGAAGGACTCCAGGGCCACTAGGCCCAGGGTCTCGGTCCGGGAGGGGAAGCAGAAGACGTCGCCGCAGGCGAAGGCCGCGGCCAGCTCGTCGCCGGAGAGATAACCGGTAAAGACCGCCTCGCCGGGGCCGAACTGCTTCGCCAGCTGCTCGGAGTAGGGGCCGGCGCCGACCACCGCCAGGCGCGCGCCGGGCACGCGATCGCGCACACGCGCCATGATGCCGGGCAGGCGGTCCAAGTCCTTTTCCTTGGACACGCGCCCCACGTAGGTAACCAGCGGGGCTTCGGGGTGCCCGTCAGTCAGCCGGGAGCGCATGTCCTCGCTGTAGCGGAGCGGGTAGTAGTTGTCCGTGTCCACCGCCTTGGGCCACAGCGAGACGTTGTTGATGCCCAGTTCTTGGGCGCGCTCGACCATGGGGCCTGAGGTACACAGGTTTTCTATCGCCTGGTTGTGTAGGTAGCGCAGCGCCGCCTCCGTGGCGGGCCGGACCCAGCCGATGCCTAAGGCGTCGACGTATTCGGGCAGGTTCGTGTGGAAGCTGCCCACCAGGGGCAGGGCCTCGCGGCGCGCGGCCCACACGCCCAGGGCCGCGGTCCAAATCGGGTTGACCACGTGCACGACGTCGGCGTCGAAGCGCCGCAGGCGATAAAGCACCCGCGGATCCGGCAGGCCCCATTTCAGCTCGGGGTAGACCGGCCACAGGGACAGCGAGGGGATGGAGACGACCTCGAAGCCGGCGTAAGTGGCCGGCGGGTTACCGGGGGCGAAGACTAAGACCTCGTGCCCGGCGGCGTGCAGCTGCCGCAGGGTGTGGGTAAGCCGGGTGACGACCCCGTCGATTTTGGGCAGGAAGACTTCCGTGAAGATGGCAATGCGCACGGTAGCTGCCTGCCCTATTCGTTCTCGGGAACGCCGGCGGACTGCTTGGCCGTCCAGAGGGAGCGCGCGGGGATCTTGGACCGATCCACCCGGTCGCAGTACTTGCGCGCGACGTCCTCGACCTCCTGCAGCAGCCCCTCGGACAGGGTGGTGGGCTCAAGGCCCAGGCGCAGGAAGGTGTCGTTGGATACGTGCAGCTCGTTCTCGGCAGACTCCTTGCGCGGGTTCGGCACGTAGGCGACCTGCGCGCCGGAGAACTTCGCTACCAGCTCCGCCAGGTCGCGCACGCGGTGGGTCTCGGTCATCTGGTTGATGATCTTGACCCGCTCGCCGCGCTGCGGCGGGTTGTTCAGGGCTAGCTCGATGCAGCGGACCATGTCGCGGATGTGGATGAACGCGCGGGTCTGCCCGCCGGTGCCGTGCACCGTCAGCGGGTAGCCGACGCCGGCCTGGACCAAGAAGCGGTTGAGCACGGTGCCGTAGTCGCCGTCGTAGTCGAAGCGGTTGATCAGCCGCTCGTCTTGGCGGGTCTGCTCGGTGTGCGTGCCCCAGATGATGCCCTGGTGGAGATCGGTAATGCGCAGCTCGTCGTTCTTCGCGTAGTAGGCGAAAAGGTGCTGGTCCAGCACCTTGGTCATGTGGTAGACCGAGCCCGGGTTGGACGGGTAGAGGATGGACTGCTCGACCGGCTCGGAGCCCGGGACCTCCACCTTGACGTCCAGGTAGCCTTCCGGGATCTCCATGCCGGCGGTGCCGTAGCCGTAGACCCCCATGGTGCCCAGGTGGGCGACGTGGATGTCCTGGCCGGACTCGACCACCGCAGCCAGCAGGTTGTGCGTGGCGTTGATGTTGTTGTCCACCGTGTAGCGCTTGGTCCGCGAGGACTTCATCGAATACGGCGCGGCGCGCTGTTCGGCAAAGTGGACGACGGCGTCCGGGCGCTCGGTGTTGATGAACTCCAGCAGCCCCTCGTAGTCGTGGGCCACGTCGATGCGGTGGAAGCCGATGGTCTTGCCGGAGACTTCCTTCCAGGCCTCCAACCGCTCGTCGATGCTGCGGATCGGGGTGAGCGATTCGGCTTCGAGCTCGGCGTCGATGGCGCGCCGGGAGAGGTTGTCAACGATGTGCACGTCGTGGCCCTGGTCGGACAGGTAGAGGGCTGCGGGCCAACCGCAGAATCCGTCCCCGCCCAGAATGGCTACCTTCACTGTGTGATGCTCCAATAAAAGATCGAGAATAGGGAGAACCTTAAAAAGGTCTAGAAATAAAATTTTACCCTGATTCAACGCTTAAGGCGCTGAATCAGGGTAAACCTTCAGTGAACATTTGCTGCCCAGCGGGGCGGGCACCAAGCGGGCACTACCTGGATTCTTCGGGGAGTAGTCCGCCTAGACTATCGAGCGAAGCGTGGCAAAGGCCCGCCGGACCATCTGCTCACCCACCTCTGGGTCGCGCGGCTCAGGCAGTGCGAAGAAAGCCTTGCTCGCCGACGCACTCACCGCGGCGCAGGTGTGGAGAACCACCTCGGTGTCGAACGCGTCCCGCTCGGGGCTGTGCCGGGAAAACGCTTCCGAGACTTGCTCTGCCACGCGCTTGGCTTCGTCGCGATTGACACCGGAGAAACATGACTTATCTAGGTAATCCATCACCATCGACAACGAAGCCACGGAGTGCAGCTCCGGTTCGGCGGTACGGAATCCCTTACAGACGATGTCTTCGAAGATCTCCGTCGTGGTTGCTTGCGCTGGGTATTCGTCTACCTTCTCGGCAATCGAGCTGACTGCATCAAGTGCGAACTGGGCCAGGCACTCGTTCAGACTGGCGTAATAATTGTGGAAGGTGCGGGCGGATACGCCTGCCTGCTCGGCCACGTGAGAAACCGTGAGCGCTTCCGCGCCTTCGGCTAGATAGATGCGGCCAGCCGCATCCGCTATCGCCTGCCGGGTGGCGCGCTTTTTCGTTTCTCGGAGATTACTCATTGCCAGTAAATGCCTTCTTGACCTTGGTCCACCAGGAACCCTTGCCCGAAAGGTTATCGCCTTGCTGCACCCGGGCGCCAGTTTCGGCGTCCTTAGCATCGCCCTCGCGCGCCGGGGTGGCCGGGCCGGATTCGGTGTAAACACCGGCGCGTCGGGCCGCCTCAACGTGAGCGGCGTAGCCGCCGTGTTCTGGGTGGAAGTCCGCGTAGGTGTCGCGGTGCTGGCGCGCGGCCGAGTCGGCATTGCCAGTGCCAGCAGCGCCGCTTGCGGGCTCGGTTGCAGGCTCGGTCGGGCCGGCAGTGGCGGTAGCGGTAGCGGCGCTGCCCGCGGTCGCTGCGCCAGCGGCAGCCGGGGTGCTGACCTGGTCGGGGTCGCCGCCGGCCATCAGGGCCTCGCGGTTGGCGGTAAGCGCCTCGCCCTCGATGTCCATGTTCGGCAGGGCCTTGTCCAGCCACTTGGGCAGCCACCAGGCCTTGTCGCCCAGCAGGAACATGGTGGCCGGGATGATGGTCATGCGGACCACGAAGGCATCGATAGCCACGCCGATGGCCAGGGCGAAGCCCATGGTCTTGATGAACTGCTCGTCCATGAGCATGAAGGCGGCGAAGACCGAAATCATGATGAGCGCGGCCGCGGTGACCACGCGGGCGCCGTGCTTGAAGCCGTTGGAGGTCGCGTTCCCTGCGGTCTTGCCGTGGACGTAGCCCTCGCGCATGCGGGTGACCAGGAAGACCTGGTAGTCCATGGCCAGCCCGAAGGTCAGGCCGATGAGCATGATCGGCAGGAAGGACAGCAGCGGCTGCGGATCGTCGATGATGCCGAAACGGCCCTCCTGGAAGATAGCCACGGTGATGCCGAAGGCGGCGGCCATCGAGCCCGCGAAGCCGAGCGCGGCGATAAGCGGGACCCAGATGGAGCGGAATACCAGCAGCAGGACAAGGAAAGCCAGGGCCAGGACCACGGCGATGTACGGGATGAGGATATCCGTGAGCCGCTCCGAGATGTCGTCGAAGATCGGGGTGATGCCGGTGATGCCGTATTCGCCGCCGGTGTCTTCGGTGAAGTCGGACTGGTAGGAACGCAGTGCGTTCAGGGTGTCCGTGGTGGCCTCATCGGTAGCGCCCGTGGTCGGGGTGATAAGCACCTGGGCGGCGTCCATATTGTCGGTCGTCGCGATGATCTGCGCGTTTTCGACGCCCTCGGTGTCATTGAATTCGGCCAGCAGCTGCTGGAACGCAGGCATGCGCTCCTGCTCGTTCACGTCTGCGACGTCGACGTAGGCGACCATCGGGGCGTTGCGGCCTTCGCCGAAGGCGTCGGCGGTGATCTCGTAGGCATCGCGCTGCGGGCTGCCCAGGTTGGCGGTGCCATCGGTCGGCATGGCCAGGGACAGGTTGGCGGCTGGGATGGCCAGAATGCCCAGCAGCACAATGCCGGCGACCAGGTTGGTAACCGGACGTGCGCGGATCTGGCGGACCCACTTCAGGCCCATAGTGGGCTTCTCGTCCTCCGGGTCCGGGACCTTCGGCCCCGGCACGCGGCCGGCGAAGATCTTGGTGCCCAGCAGGCCCAGCAGGGCCGGGATGAAGGTCAGGGCGACAAGCACGGCGACGGCCACGGTAGCCGCGGCGGCGATAGCCATGGTGCCCAGGAAGGGGATGCCGATCATGGTTAGTGCTGCCAGCGCGATCACCACGGTGGTACCGGCGAAGACCACGGAGGAGCCCGCGGTGCCCAACGCCATGCCCATGGCGTGGGCGCGGGTCTTTTTATCCATCTTCTTCAGCTCTTGGGCCAGTTCCTTCGGGCTCAGGTTGTTCAGCCCAGAGGAGGTGATGAGCTCGTTGCGGTAGCGGTTGACAATGAACAGGGCATAGTCGATGCCCACGGCCAGGCCGATCATGGAGGCCAGCATCGGGGTCATGTCCGAGATGGTGTCGGTGAAGATGGTGCCCAGCTGGACCCCCAGCAGGCCCACGCCGACGCCGATGACCGCGGAGATCAGCGGCATGCCGGCGGCGACGAAGGAACCGAAGGTAATCAGCAGCACGATAGCGGCCACGGCCATACCGATGAGCTCCGAGGTCATGTTCATCTCTTCGCCTGCGGCGGAGAAGGCGTTGCCACTGTACTTGACGGTCAGGTCGCCGGAGTCGTAGTCATCGATGATGCCGGTGACCGCGTCGCGCTCGCCCTCGTCGATCTCCATGACCTCCGGCGCATCAAAGGTGATGGACAGAGTGCCGGTGGTCTTGTCCTCGCTCAGCGGGGACAGGGCCTTGAGGTTGGACTGGATCTGCTCCTGCGGCATGCCCTGGGCGGCCATCTGCTCGCCCATCTGCTTCTGCATGCCACCGGCGGCCATTACCGGGTTGACCAGCTGGTCCGTGTCGGTCAGGGCGTCGGTGCCCTTGAGATCGTCGATGAGCTTATCGACCTCGCCCATCACGGCCGGGTCGTCTAAGGTCTTGCCCTCCGGTGCCTGGATGACCACGTTGGCGGTGGGCTCGTTCATAGCATCCGAGTTGTTACCGAAACGCTCGTTCATCTTGTCTTGGGTGACGGTGGAATCCATGTCCGGCATGGAAAAGTTCGGGTTCGGCTCTTTGGCGAAGCCGGCGGTCAGGCCGGCCATGGCGACCAGCAGCACGAGCCAGAAGGCCAGGAAAGGCCAGACCTTCCGGTACGACCAGCTGCCCAGCCGGTAGAGGAATTTAGACATAAAGCGTGCTTTCTTTCTCGCTCAGAAGAATGGTCAAACGACAAATGGTTAAACGTCGGTCCGCCCCCCTGCCGCGCGAAACGTCGTCTAGGCGGGGAGCGGAGGAAGTGAAAGAAGGATTCCGGGGCACGTGTGTCTGAACGTGCACGACCTCGGAAACATTGCATAGTGTACGCAAACTTGCAGAGGTTGTGCAACTTGGGCGCGCTTCGGGCGTTCAGGGACTTAAGCGGTAAGATTGCGCCCATGCTGCACGCCGCTAGTTTCGCCTTCCTGGACTCCGTCAACGCCCTGCTCATCGGCGTGGTCACGGCGCTGGGCGTGATGCTCGAGCGTGGCAAGTACCGCCGGATCGTGCCGCTTTTGATCTTCGGCGACTGGTTCGGCGTCTTCGCCCTGTCAGTGGTGACTATGTTCGTGCTGGACCAGCTCAAGGCCTACGTCGAGGGCTTTCTCGACACGCCTATCCTGGGCGTGCTGCTCATCGTCCTAGGCTTGGCCGCGGCCGTGATGACCTGGCGCCACCGCGGGGGAGAGTCCAACGAGATGGTGAGCAAGCTCCTGCGGCCCCTGCAAAACCCAAGCCCGCTGACGTTTTTGACCGGTTTCATCCTGGGCGTGGCCCAGTCCATCACCTCCGGCGCCTTCTTCGCCGGGCTCATCTACTTGGCCGCCGGGGACTACAGCGTGGGCATCCGCTACGGCGGGCTCTTCCTCTACGCCACCTTCGCCCTGTCGCTGCCCATCGCGGTGGCGGTCTTCGTCGGGCTCGTGCGGTGCAAACCCCACTCGGCGGCCGGGCGGCTTTTCGCCCAGGCCCGCGAGAACAAGGAGACCGTCAGCAAGGTCGGCAGCTACGTGGTGGCCGCCATCCTGGTCATCATCGGCTTCGCGATGCTCTAGGTCTGAATCCACCACAAACCCACCTCAAACCCACCACAGCCCTTAATCCACCACGAAGGCCAGGCGCTCGGAGATTTCACACTCGCCCGGGCCGGTCAGCTTCTCCGCTACCGCGCGGCGCTCCTGGTCGGACAAGGGGATAAGCCAGCCCTTCTTCGGATCGTGGACCGGCAGGGTGGCCTTGCTGACCGGCAGGAGGTAGACCGCCACGTCTGTGTTGGCGGCGGTGGCATCGCGCCTGCCCGCCGTTAGCAGTAGCGGGCGGGCGTTTTCGGCCGCCTCCCGCACCGCGTCGGCGGTGATGACGTCAATATCCACAATAACGAGGGTTTCCGCCGTGGACACCTGCAAGCGCGCGGCCGCGAGCTCCGGCACGTCAACGCGGGCCCGGGCCAGGGAGGGGCCTTTCCGGCCGGTCAGTGTGGACCAGATACTGCGCACATCCATGGCCTTAATTGTATCCGCGGTTAGAATGGCGGCCATTATGATTGATGCCTCGGATACCGCGCTTGTCATCGAAGGCGGCGGGATGCGCAACTCCTATACCGCCGCCTGCATCGTCCAGTTCATCCAGCAGGAGGTCCAGTTCGGCTGGGTCGGTGGGGTCTCCGCGGGCTCGTCGCACACGGTCAACTACCTGTCAGGGGACCCCATCCGCGCGGAGGATTCCTTCACCGACTTCGCCAAGAACCCCAGCTTCGGCGGCGTGGGCTCCCTGCTGCGGGGCAAGGGCTATTTCAACGCGGAATTCATCTACGAAAAGTCCGCGGACCAGGACCTGCCCTTCGATTGGGAGGGCTACCAGGCGAACCCGGCGGAGATGAACCTGGCCGCCACGCGCGCGGACACCGGGGAATCCGTCTACTGGACGCGCGCGGACGTTAACGTCCCGGAGGACCTTTTCGTGCGGGTGCGTGCCTCCTCCACCCTGCCGCTGCTGATGCCGCTGCGCTTTATCGACGGCGCGCCCTACGTCGACGGCGCCCTCGGCGAGCACGGCGGGATCACCATCGAGCAGGCCGAGCTGGCGGGTTACAAGAAATTCTTTTTCGTCGGCTCCAAGCCGCGGGACTATATCCGCCCCAAAACGCGCCGGCCCAGCATGGTGCGCGGGCTCTTCCGGCGCTACCCGGCTATCGCGGAGGCGCTCATCCAGCGGCCGGACCGCTACAACGCCTCCCGCGCGCGGCTGGCGGAGCTGGAGCGGGCCGGCCAGGCCTACCTGTTTAGCCCGGAGGACATGCAGGTCTCCTCCACGGAGCGCTCGGTGGCCAAGCTACGCGCCAACTTTGCCGCCGGCGCCCGCCAGGTCGAGAGCGAATGGCCCGCCTGGCAGGAGTTCCTGCGCGGCTAGGGCGTGTACTGGTTAAGCCTCGCCGGGGACGGCGGCCGCGGCCTGCGGGGCGGAGGAAACGTAGGTCGCCACCAGGTAGCGGTTGATATCCGAGCGGTTGATGACGCCGACCACGCGGCCGGCGGAGTCGACCACGGGCGCCTTCTTCAGGTGCCGGTCGGCCAAGACCGCGGAGATGGTCCCCAGGTCGTCCTCGGCGTTGACCGTGACCACGTCGGTGGTGGCGATGTCGGCCACCGGCTTGTCGAGCACCGCGGCGACCTCGACGCTAAACTCGTCCTCGCCGTGGTGGATGAGGAAGGCATAAGGCGTGGTAAACCGCGGGACCTGGGTGCCCAGTGCGCCCAGCACGTCGCCGTCGGAGACGATGCCGCGCAGGGTACCGTCCTGGGCCAGCAGGGGCACGGCGGAGATCTTCTTGTCCACGAAGACCTGCAGCGCCTGGCGGATCGTGGCGGCAGGCGGCAGGTGGTAGACGTCGGTCTTCATTAGCTGGCTAACCAGCGAGTCCGCGACCGCCGGGGCCGCCTCGCCTGCCACCGGGGCAGCGGCGGCATCGTGAGCAGTGCGCGAGCGGGTGCCGGCCACGGCCAGGACTGCCGTCCCGGCGGCGAGGACAAAGAGCAGGACGCCGACGGCCAGAAAGCCGCGTTTAGCGGACTCATCCGAGCCCTGCCCGGAGGCGACGAAGGCGCCGTAGATGCCGGTGGAGACGGCCGAACCGATACAGCCGGCGACCTGGAAGGACGTCGAGAAGATGGTCACGCCGTGCGCGTTCAGGTGGCGCGGCAGCGAGGATAGAGCGAAGGACTGCACTGGGCCGATGGCCAGGGCGGAGCCGACGATGGCCGGGATGTACCACAGCGTGATGGCCCAGAGGACCTCGCCGCTCATGGCCCAGGAGGTGGCCAGGGAGAACACGGCCATGAGCGCCATGCCCAGCGGCAGGATGAGCTGCGGGCCGGAGGAGTCGTAGATCTTGCCGGCCACCGGGCCCAGGATCACGGCCATCAGGATGGCGGGGAAGAGCACCAGCGAGGCGGTCAGCCCCGTGGTTCCGTGCACCGACTGCAGGTGGATCGGCACGAGGATGTTCATGGAGAAGACGATGATGAGCGCGACGACGTTGATGGTCACGCCGGCGCGGAAGGCGAAGACCCCCAAGGGGCGGAGATCGATGAGCGGATCGGCGCTGGTGCGCTGGCGGCGCACGAAGGCGGCCAGGGCGAGGGCGCCGATGACGATCGCGGCTACGGCGACGAGGCGCTGTGGGCCGAAGATGGTGGATATACCGTAGAGAAGCCCGATGAGAGCCACGGCGACCAGCGCCACGGAGAGCGCGTCCAGGGTGGTCTTGGCGTTTTCGGAGATGTTGTAGACCACGATCCAGCCGACGATGAAGCTAATCAACGCCAACCCGCCGAAGAACCACAGCAGCAGGCGCCAGGAGGCCAGCTCCAGCAGGCCGCCGGAGACCACGATGGCCACCGACGGGCCCAGCGTGGTCATCGCGCCCATCAGCCCCATGAAGGTGCCGAGTTTCTCGCGCGGGGCGACGGTCAGGGCGATATTCATGCCGATGGGGACGAGCAGGCCCGTGCCCAGCGACTGGATGATGCGGCCGAGCAGCAGCACGGTGAAGTTCGGGGCCAAGGCGGCGACGACGGAACCGATGACCAGTGTGGAGGTCGTGGCCAGGTACAGCGGCTTGGTATTAAAGCGGCGGAAGAAGAACCCCGCGGTCGGGGTCATCACGGCCGCGCCCAGCATGTAGGCGGTGGCCAGCCACTGCACGGTGGTCACCTCCACGCCGAAGTCGGCCATGATGGGGGTAAAGGCCACGTTCAAAAACGTCTCGTTGAAGGTGGCGAGGAACGCCGAAAACGCGGCGGCGATAATGATGGAAAGCCCGGCCGGTTTAGCCGACTGGGCAGGCGCAGCAGAATGTGAAGCAGCCAAGGAAACACCTCTGGGGTTGTAGCGGGTGAGAAGAAATCGGACTATCACCAGGAAGACCTGTGTGACAAGGCGTCGTGGCGTTAGCAGATTTACTCGCACCGCCGCACCCCAGCGCGGGTAATCAAAGGTGGGCGCTAGCGGGAGGGCTCCCGGGGCACTCCGGGTTGGTGCTCCAGGTGGGTCTTAGGCGCGATACATGTCTCGTGTTCCAGCCGGCCAGACAGTGTAGCGGCACCTGCTGGGGCGGTTCTAATTGCTGGGCGCCGGCGACGTCGAAAGTTTGCCCCTGAAAGGGGCGCTGCCCAGCGACGGGCCTAGTCAGGGCAGGGTCTCGGCTGGCGAAGTGCACCCGACCGCTTAGAATTAAGCAACGTGTTAGAAATCTTTAATGGTAATGAGCTACTGACCATCTTCTTGATGATCGTGCTCGGCACCTTGTTCGGGATGATCCCCTTCGGGCCCCTGCGCTTCGGCGCGGCCGGCACGTTGTTCGTGGGGCTCGCCTTCGGTTCCTTCGTGGATTTGGACGAGACCATCCTGAGCAAGTTACAGGAAATGGGCTTGGGCCTGTTCATCTACATGCAGGGCCTGTCCGCCGGGGAACGTTTTTTCAAGGGATTATCCGAGCAGTTTAAGCAGATGATGGCGGCCGCGGCCGCAGTGATCTTGGCAGCCGGGGCCGCGCTGGGCTTCGGTGGCATTCTGGGGATTTCCCCGCTGGGCGCGGTAGGCGTCTTCTCCGGCGCCACGACGTCGACGGCCTCGCTGGCCGTGGCCCAGCAGCAGACCGGCGAGGACCTGCCGGCCGTGGGCTACTCCCTGGGCTACCCGGTGGGCGTGGCCGTGGCTATCCTCATGGTCTCCTTCATCCTGAAGCAGAGCTGGCCGGCGAAGAAGGACCAGGATAACTCCGCCGACCAGGTCTTCCGCGCCATCACGGTGCGCGTGACGAAGAACGACGTCAACATGGCGGACCTGGAAGAGGAATTCGGTGAGCACTTCATCATCGCGACCATCCGCCGCGGCAACAAGGTCATGGTGGCCGGTGACTCACCGGAGATCCACACCGGCGACATCATGCGCGTGATGGTGACCAAGTCTTATTCCCGCGAGCTGGTCAAGGCGCTGGGTAAGCGCCAGCCGCAGACCCCGTTCGTGGACAAGCGCCTAGTCATCGAGGACGTGGCAATTTCCAACGAGGACGTCGCCGGCCGCACCGTCGGTGAGCTCAACCTCTTCGAGCGCTACGGCGGCCGCATCCTGCGCGTGCGACGCGGCGACGAGCTGTTTCTGGCCAACGATGACACGCACCTGGCCTCCGGCGACGTCGTGGAGCTCATCGTGAAGTTCGACCGCCTGGGCGATATCCGCGACTACTTCGGTAACTCGGTCAAGTCCTATGCGGAGCTGAACTGGGTGGCCGTGGCCGGCGGCCTGTTCATCGGCTACCTGATCTCGCTCATCGTGATCCCGCTGCCGGGCGGGGCCTCCTTCGAGCTCGGCTTCGCCCTAGGCCCGCTGATTACCGGCCTGGTACTCGGCGCGGTCCACCGCACCCGCCGGGTGCCGTGGCAGGTTCCGTCCTCCATCAACACCTCCTTCCAGCAGTGGGGCCTGATGATCTTCCTGGCCTCGGTCGGCCTGGCCTCGGGCGAGGCCTTCGTTTCCACCGCGTTTTCCATCGTGGGGCTCAAGGCCATGGTGCTGGCGGCGCTGGTGACCATCGTGGTCATCGTCCTCTTCGCGCTGTTTAGCCGCATGCTGGGCCAGTCGGAGACCCGCACCGTCGGCGGCGTGTCCGGTATCTTCGGCCAGCCCGCCGTGGTCAACTACGCCACCGGGGTGAGCACCGACTCGCGCATCATGACCGGCTACGCTTCGACCATCGTGGTGGCCCAGGTGGTCAAGATCGTGGTCATTCCGTTCATGCTGATGTTCTAGCTGGCTTCGGCTTAAAGCCTGCAGCTATAGCCAGCTCTTTCAGACAATCAGGCAATAAAGAAAATAAAGGGTGCCTGACCGGTAAGTTACCGGCCAGGCACCCTTCGTCTATGGGCCCGGTTGTTGGAAAAGCTGGTGGCCTAGTCGGCGACCAGGGTTTCCATGGTCAGCTCGGGGTGTTCCTTCTCGATGAAGGCCAGCTTCCACTTGTCGCCGAAGAGGGCGATCAGCTCGCCGTCGGTGCGGGTGAAGATCTCCACGCCGCGCTGGCGGCCCAGCTCGGGGGCGGACTCGGCGTCGGTGCGGCGCGCCACGGAGTAGGGGATGGGCTCGGTGACGGTCTCGACGTTGTACTCCAGCTCCATGCGGGCCTGCATGACCTCGAACTGCATGGGGCCGACCGCGGCCATGACCGGGGAGGCGTCGCCGCGGGCGTCGTTGCGCAGGATCTGGACCACGCCCTCGGCGGCGAGCTGATCCAGGCCCTTGCGGAAGGCCTTGTATTTGCCCAGCGACTTCGCGCGCAGGATCCGGAAGGCCTCCGGGGCGAACTGGGGCATCGGGCGGAACTGCACCTTGCGGCCGGTGTAGATGGTGTCGCCGGGGGCGAGCGAGCCGGCGTTGACCAGGCCCACGATATCGCCCGGGTAGGCGGCATCTACCGTGTCGCGGGTGCGGCCGAAGACCGTCAGCGCGTACTTCGTGGAGAACGACCGCCCGGACTGGGCGTGGTGGACCTGCATGCCGCGCTCGAAGCAGCCGGAGACCACGCGCATGAATGCCAAGTTGTCGCGGTGCTTCTGGTCCATGCCGGCCTGGACCTTGAAGATGACGCCGGAGAAGTCATCGGTGACCTCGCGCACGGCGTCCATCGCGCTGGACGCGCCCGAGTCGGCGGCCTCCAGGGCCTTCGGATCGGATTCGCGCTCGCGCGGGGCGGGCGCGATGGCGCACAGCGTGTCCAGGATCTGGTGCACGCCGAAGTTCAGCATCGCCGAGGCGAAGATCAGCGGGCTGGTCACGCACTGCTCGAACATTTCCTGGTCGTGGACCGCGCCGTCGGCGGCGAGCAGCTCGGCTTCCTCCGCGGCGGTGGCCCAGACGTCCGCCTCCTTTGCCGCGGCGTCGGCGGGGGAGTAGTGCTCCTCCGGGGCGATGGTGGAACCGCCGGCGGTGCGGATGAAGTGGATGTACTCGTCAGCTTCGCCGTCGTCGTTGACGTGGGCGAGGCCGCGGAAATCGCCCGCGATGCCGACCGGCCAGTACAGCGGCGTCGGCTGCAGCTGGATCTCGTTGACGATCTCATCGACCAGCTCCAGCGGCTCCCGGCCCACGCGGTCCCACTTGTTGATCACGGTGATGATCGGCAGGCCGCGGGCCTTACAGACGCGGAAGAGCTTGAGGGTTTGCGGCTCGAGGCCCTTGGCGGCGTCGATGAGCATGACGGCCGCGTCCACCGCGGTCAGCACGCGGTAGGTGTCCTCGGAGAAGTCCGCGTGGCCCGGGGTGTCGACCAGGTTGATCATGTACGGCTCGCCCTCGTGGCCCTCCGGCGAGTATTCGAACTGCAGGGCGGAGGAGGCCACGGAGATGCCGCGGTCCTTTTCCATGTCCATCCAGTCGGAGACGGTGGACTTGCGGCCGGCCTTGCCGTGCACGGCGCCCGCCTCGTTGATGATGTGGGCGTGCAGCGCCAAAGCCTCGGTCAGCGTGGACTTACCGGCATCCGGGTGGGCGATAACGGCGAAGGTGCGGCGGCGGTTGGCTTCAGCGGCAATACTCATGGCGCATAGTTTACTTCCCGGTAGCAGGGACGTTTAATTGCACGGTGCCTAGTCGAGGTGCAGCCGCTGGCCCAGGGCGTTGAACAAAGCGCTGATTTCGGCGTCGGAGACCTTCTTCTGGCGGCCGGGCCGCTGGTGGTTGTTGTAGTACTCGCCCGGGGTGAAGTGGATACCTGGCGTGCCGGTCAGGTAGAACGCCAGGTTGCGGGCGCCGTCCTCGGCCGTGCCGAAGTGGCGGCCCAGACGCCCGGTGTAGGCCTTGGACAGGCGGGCGTTGGAGGTGCGCGAGAAGTTCGTGGCCAGCACGCCGGGGTGGAAGGCCACGGAGTTCAGCCCCTGTTCGTGCAGGTAGCGGGTGAGCAGGATGGTGCCCAGCTTCGCGTTGCCGTAGGCGCGCTCCGAGCTGAAACCGTGGAAGGTGTTCGGGTCCTCGGGGTCGAACTTGGCGAGCAGGACGTTGGCAATTGAGGCGGTCTGCACCACCGGCGCGCTACCGAGCTGCTCGCGCAGCAAGGTAGTCAGCAGGAACGGGGCCACCACGTTGACCTGCCAGGTGCGCTCGAAGCCGTCCGCGGTGGTCAAAGGTCCGTCGAAGATGCCGCCGGCGTTGTTGGCCAGGCCCGCCAGCGGGCCGAACTCGGCCAGCTTCTCCGCCAGCTCGCGGACCTCGCGGAGGGATTCGAAGTCCGCGACCAGGTGCGGGGCGTCGATGTCCTCGGCGACGCGCGCGGTTTTCTCCGGGTTGCGGCCGACGACGATGATGCGATCGTCGGGGCGGGTGCGGTGGATGAGGCGGGCAGCGGCGGCTCCGACGCCATCGGAGGCGCCGGTGATGACGAAGGTTTTCATATCTTAAGCCTAGCGCGGCCGCCGGCCCGGGATCCGGCGCTTCGCGTTTAGCGGGAATGGATGGTGTTCTGCGCGGCGGCCAGGCCCTTCTCCACGATGAGCCGGGCGCCCTCGGCGGCGGTGCCGATCGCCGTATCCAGCCCGCGGCTGGCGTCCACCGGGCCCAAGACGTAGTCGGGGATGGACGAACCCTTCGTCGGGCGGCCGATGCCGATGCGCACCCGCAGGTAGTCCCGGGTGCCCAGGTGCTCGGTCAGGGATTTCAGCCCGTTGTGCCCGTTTTCGTTACCGCCCTGCTTGAGGCGCACCTTGTGGGCCGGCAGGTCGAGCTCATCGTGAATGACAATAATGCGCTCCGGCGGGACGCCTAAGCGCCGGGCCAGCTCGCCGACCGGCTCGCCGCTTAAGTTCATGAAGCTCTGCGGGCGCACGGCCAGCACCGGGGTGCCCTCGATGTCCAAGGAGGCGGCATCGGCCGCCAGGCCGCGCACCGGTTGGACCAGCCCGCCGGTGGCCGCCAGCAGGTCATCGACGGCCATAAAACCGACGTTGTGCCGCGTCGCCGCGTATTTCGGCCCCGGGTTGCCCAGGCCAACGATGAGCCACTCGGCGCGCAGGTCCTCCGGCGCCGGCGCGGTAGGCCGGTGACTAGAGGGCTGGGGCCCGGACGGCTTCCGGAAGGGGCTTAAGAGTTTATCTAAAAAAGGCACGCTCTTAGTCTGGCATATATCCTACTAAGACATGACAGCGAACAGAGTCCTGGACGAGGTGACCTGCCCGGTCCTGCCGGCGCCGATGGCTGGCGGCCCGACCACCCCGGAGCTGGTGGCGGCGGCCGCGAAGGCAGGCTCGCTGGGCACCCTGGCGTGGGGTACGGCCAGCCCTGAGCAAGCAAAATCCCAGCTCGAGCAGCTGCTGGCCACCGGCACCACCCGCTGGGCGGTCAATCTCTTCCGTCCTCAGCAGCCGCTGCGTGAAGGGGAGCGCCGGGCTGCGGCTGCTGTGGCGGCGGCCGAAGGGGTGGAGCTGGCCGATGCCGACTACAGTTTCGGCTGGGATTTCAAACTCGACCTGGCCTTAGGCGCGCCCACCCCGCCGCGGGTGGTCTGGGCGATGTTTGGCACCTTCACCAGCGAGGAGATCGAGCGTATCCACGACCGCGGAGCTGAGGCCTGGGTGACCGTGACCAGCACGGCCGAGGCGCGCGCGGCCGCGGAGGCTGGGGCCGACGTGCTATGCGTGCAGGGGCCCGACGCGGGCGGTCACCGCGGTACTTGGGACGAATACGCCGAGCCGGACCAGCGCGCGCTGCCGGATTTGGTGCGCGCCTGCCAGGTGGGAGTACCACTGCTGGCCGCGGGTGGCCTGCGCACCGCCGAGGACGTCGCCCGCGTACTTGATCTGCCGGGGGTGGCGGCCGTGGTATGCGGTTCCGCGTTCCTTTTGGCTGATGAGGCGGGAACGAGCCCCGCCAACCGGGAAATGCTTTCCAAGGGCGGGCCCACCGTTGCCACTCGCGCTTTTAGCGGCAGGGTGGCCCGGGGCCTGGCGACGGAGTACACCGCGCAGCACCCGGACGCCCCTGCCATCTACCCCCATCTCAACCAGATCCTGCGCCCGCGGCGGTCGGCGGGGGATAAGTCGGTGGCGTATTGCCTAGTGGGCGAACCGGCCACTGGGCTGCGCGGGGGTAGTGTGGAAGACATCCTCTGCCGTCTTAGCCAAAAGGCGAACTAGAACGCGATAAACTTTTTGGTTGAGAATTGGTTATACACCCATCGGACCGTGAAAAGGATTGATTTCGTGACCACGAACTCGCACGTGTGGCAAGAAAACTGGAATGAGCGCCTGGAAAAGGCGCAGGAGATGCTGCCGCTGATCCACCAGCTTCACCGCAAAAACAACGTCGTCACCACGATCTTCGGCCGCCCGCTGGTGGGCGTCACCGACATCGACATCATCAAGAGCCACCGCTACGCCCGCCGCATCGCGGAGCGCGAGCTGTCCACCTTCGAGACCCTGCCGATTATCCAGGAGCTGACCGAGATGAACCTGGGCTCTGCCTCCGTCGACGTGGGGCGCTTGGTCATCGGCTACGAAGAGGAAAAGGACAACTACAACAGCCTGCGCGATTACCTCGAGCAGGAGCTGGTGGAGGTCGTCGGTGCCGGCGTCAACAAGGAATGCACCGACGTCGTGCTCTACGGCTTCGGCCGCATCGGCCGCCTGCTGGCCCGCATCCTGATTGCCCGCGAGGCCGCCTACGGCGGCGTGCGCCTGCGCGCCATCGTCGTGCGCAAGAAGGGCGACGGCGACATCCTCAAGCGCGCCTCCCTGCTGCGCCGCGACTCCGTCCACGGCGCCTTCAACGGCTCCATCTCCGTGGATGAGGAAAACGAGGTCATCTGGGCCAACGGCACCAAGATCAAGGTCATCTACGCCTCCGACCCGGCCACCATCGACTACACCCAGTACGGCATCAAGGACGCCATCCTGGTGGATAACACCGGCGCGTGGCGCAACCGCGAGGGCCTGTCCCAGCACCTGGAGGCCCCGGGCATCGGCCGCGTGCTTCTGACCGCCCCGGGCAAGGGCGACATTAAGAACATCGTCTACGGAATCAACGACGGCGACATCGCCGAGGACGACAAGATCCTGTCCGCCGCCTCCTGTACCACCAACGGCATCACGCCCGTCCTCCAGGTCATCAACGAGCGCTACGGCGTGGTCCATGGCCACGTGGAGACGGCCCACTCGTTCACCAACGACCAGAACCTCATTGACAACTACCACAAGGGCGACCGCCGCGGCCGCGCCGCCGGCCTGAACATGGTCCTGACCGAGACCGGCGCCGCCAAGGCCGTGGCCAAGGCCGTCCCGGACTTCGAAGGCAAGCTGACCGGCAACGCCATCCGCGTTCCCACCCCGGACGTGTCCATGGCCGTGCTGAACCTGGAGCTGGCCCGCGAGGTCGAGCGCGAGGAGGTCAACAACTTCCTGCGTGACGTCTCGCTGCGCTCCCACCTGCGCCAGCAGATCAGCTACATCGCCTCCCCGGAGGTCGTCTCCTCCGACTTCGTCGGCTCCACCCACGCCGGCATCGTCGACGGCCTGGCCACCATCGCCAGCGGCAAGCACCTGGTGCTCTACGTCTGGTACGACAACGAGTTCGGCTACTCCAACCAGGTCATCCGCATTGTCGAGCGCCTGGCCAACGCCCGCCCGAAGGTCCTGCCGGGCCGCATCCACGCCTCGCAGCTCTAAGGCGCGTGGGAACCCGCTAAGGGCTTACGGATAAATAAATTTCCCCGCTCGGTGCGACTGTTCTACCGAGCGGGGAAATTTTTAGGTCCTGTGCTGGGAGGCCTGGGACTTATTTCTTCTTGTCCTTCCTTTTCTTCTTCTTATCCTGCTTGCCGCGCTCGAGGTCGGCAGCGACGTCGGGGACGTACTTGAACTCCTCGCGGGCCGGGCGCTCGTATTCCTGCCCATCGGAGGCCGGGCGCTGCGGGATATCCGGCAGCTCGCGGTCGATCTTCCGGTAGGGGATGGAGCTGAGCAGGTGGGAGATGACGTTGATGCGGGAACGCTTCTTGTCCTCCGACTCGACGGTGTACCACGGCGCGGTGGGGGTGTCGGTGTGGATGAACATCGCGTCCTTGGCGCGGGAGTAGTCCTCCCAGCGGGTGATGGACTGCAGGTCCATGGGGGAGAGCTTCCAGCGGCGCAGCGGGTCGTTGCGGCGGGACTCGAAGCGGGCGATCTGCTCTTCGTCGGAGACGGAGAACCAGTACTTGCGCAGCATGATGCCGTCCTCGACCAGCATCTGCTCGAAGGTCGGGGCTTGGTGCAGGAAGCGGACGTATTCCTGATCGGTGCAAAAGCCCATGACGCGCTCGACGCCGGCGCGGTTGTACCAGGAGCGGTCGAAGATGACGATCTCGCCGGCCGTCGGCAGCTTTTCGATGTAGCGCTGGAAGTACCACTGGCCGCGCTCCCGGGAAGTGGGGGCGGGGAGGGCCTCCACGCGGCAGGAGCGCGGGTTAAGGTACTGCGTGATCCGTTTGATCGCCGAGCCCTTGCCGGCGGCGTCGCGGCCTTCCATGATGATGACCACGCGCGCACCGGTCTCGACGACCCACTGCTGCATATCGACCAGCTCGGCCTGCAGGCGCTTGAGCTCGTCCTCGTACGCCTTCTTGTTCAGTTTGGGCGGCTTGGTGGTCTTGGCGTCTTTCTTGCTCATAGTTCAATCGTAGCCGCCGGAAGGCCGTGGGGAAAACCCATCAACCGTGAATATTAATCGGCAAAGACCGTGGTGTTTTCTATGTGGCCGAGGCCCTCAATCGCCACGCGCACGGTGTCGCCATGCCCCAGGAACTGCTGCGGGTCTCGGGCGAAGCCGACCCCCTCCGGGGTGCCGGTGACGATGACGTCGCCGGGGTTGAGCGGGTAGAGGTGCGAGCAGAAAGAGACCAGCTCGGCGACGGGGAAGATCAGGTCGTCGGTGTTGTCTTCCTGGCGAATCTCGCCATTGACCGTGGTGGTCAGCCGGGCGCCGGTCCCCGGGGACCACTCGTCCGCGGTGGTCAGCCACGGCCCGAAGCCGGAGCTGCGGTAGAAGGACTTGCCCGCGTGGAACTGGGTGGTCTGCCGCTGGAAATCGCGCAGGGTGTAGTCGTTCATGATGGCGTAGCCGGCCACGTGGGATAGCGCCCGGCTTCGATCGATGCGGTGCGCGCGGGTGCCGATGACCGCGGCAAGTTCGCCCTCGTAGTCGAGCTTGCCCTGGGCGTAGCCGGGGATAGTTACGTCGCTAAATGGCCCGGTGAGCGCGTCGGCGAATTTCACGAACAGCGTGGGCTGGTCCGGGGCCTGCCGCCCCATCTCCCGGATGTGGCGGGCGTAGTTGAGGCCGACGCAGATGATTTTCTCCGGCTGGGGGATGACCGGGGCGAGGTCCTCGTGGTCGAAGACGATGGGCTCGCCGGAGAGCTGGGCAGCTTTGCGCCAGTCGCCGCTGCGCAGCAGGGCGCCCACGTCCTCGTGGTCGAGTTCCACGCCGGTGTAGTCGCTGTCCACGCGGACGGTGGTCGTGCCGTACTGGGTCTTCAGGGTAGCGAGCCTCATAGAAGGCTATGTTAACGCCTGCAGCACCTCGTCCGCGGCATCGGCTGCGATAATCGGCACCTCCGCGGCCTCCTTCTTGGAAAACTTGGCCAGCACGAAACTGGCCGGATCCAGGCGCCCGGGCGGGCGGCCGATGCCCACCGACAGGCGCTGGTAGTCCTTGGTACCCAGGGATTTCGTGACCGAGCGCAGACCGTTGTGCCCGTGGTCGCCGCCGCCCAGGCGCAGACGCACGGCGCCGAAGTCCTGCTCCAGCTCGTCGTGAATGATAATGATGTCTGCCGGCTGGACGGAGAAATAATTCGCCAGTGCCTTGACCGCGCCGCCGGAGGTGTTCATGAACGTGCGGGGCCGGGCCAGGATGACGCGGCGGGCACCCAGGCGCCCCGGGGCCAGCTCGGCGATCTCCGCGTTGGTTTTCCGGTTCAGGCTCAGGCTGGCGGCCTGCGGCGTGGCCCGGCTGGCGAGCTCCGCGATGACCTCGTGGCCGACGTTGTGCCGGGTGCCGGAATATTTCGGCCCCGGGTTGCCCAGGCCGACGATTAGCAGGGGAGTCTCACTCATGCTCACCATTGTGGCACAGGCAAAAAGAAAGGCGGGCCGCCCCACGCACTCGGCGTGGAGGGCCCGTAGTACGTCCCTAGCGAGGGGGCTGTGATTACTCCTCGTTGTCGGAGGAGGACTGGCCCTCGTCGACGGACTCGGCACCAGCGTCGGCGCCGCCTTCCTCAGCGGCCTCAGCGGCTTCCTCGAGCTCGGTGTCAACCTCCGGCTCGGAGATGGAGACGATGACGGTCTCCTCGTCGGCGACCAGGGTGGAGCCTTCCGGCATGGTCAGGTCGGCAGCGGTGATGACGGTGCCGTCCTCGGCGCCCTCGATGGAGACGACGATCTCTTCCGGGATGTTGAGCACGTCGGCCTCGATCATGACGACGTCGGCGTCCTGCAGGTACATCATGCCCGGAGCCGGCTCGCCCTCGATGGTGACCGGGACCTCGACCTCGACCTTTTCGCCGCGCTTAATGGACAGCAGGTCGATGTGGTCAACGTCGAGGGTCAGCACGTTCTGGTCGACGTGCTTGACCATGGTCAGGTGCTGCTGGCCGTCGATCTCCAGCTCGAGAACGGCGTTGACGCCGTGGTAGCGCAGCAGGGTCTGGATCTCCAGCAGGCCGGCGGCGAAGTGGATCGGCTCGGTGTTGGAGCCGTAGATCACGCCGGGGATCTTCCACTCGCGGCGCAGGCGGCGAGCGGCACCCTTACCGAACTCGGTACGGGCTTCAGCCTTGATGACAGGGCGTTCGTTAGCCATTGTTTCTCCTTGAAAGTCGAATGTAGGTCGAAAAGTACACACGGCAAGGACTAGGCGTATAAATACGACTAAAGCCTGCCGATGGACGTCTTGGTCGAGTCACATCGCAGGCTTGGATAAGTGAAGCTTGGAATGTAGTTTTATCAATCGCGTCGATAACGGCCAACACCACGCGCGTGGTTAGTCAGCCCTCGCCGAGACAGATAGAAATCTAGCACGCGCGGCCCCGGCGACGCAATTTCCGTGCCCCGGGGAGCATGGTGCCTCGAGACACCATATACGCCTAGGAGTGCTGGTCACTCCTAGGAGTCCTGCTCGGAGGCCTTCTGCGGGCGCGCCGTGGCGGGGGCTTCGGCCGCGGCATCGTTAGCCGCCTTGTCGGACGCGGCGATGGGGTTGCCGTCGGCGTCGTACCCGGTCGGGTCGGTCTTGCTGACGTAGCGCACCTGGCCGCGGTGGATGGGCTCGTAGCGCCCCTCCAGCCAGTCTTCATCCACCTCGTAGCCTTCGGCGCTGAACGGGTTGCTGGAGTCCGCGTCCAGCTCCGCGATGACCTCCTGGGAGACGGATTCGCGCAGCGGCTGGGAAGCCAGGTTGGAGTGGAAGATCTCGTGGGAGAGCTCGGTGCGCTGGGCGTTGCTGAACTTCTGCTTCGGGTCGATCATGCGCAGCACCAGGGAGCGGATCTTGTCGCGGCGGCGGGACTCGGCGGTGATGATGCCGCGGCCGCGGGCCAGCCAGGTGAAGATCAGCACGGCGATCATCACCAGGGCAACGTAGCCCATGATCGGGAAGACCGCGCCGACCAGGGTGGCGAAGTCCAGGAAGGACAGCACGTAGCCGACGATGACGATGACCACGAGGGTCAGGCGGAAACGCTGCGGGGCGTGCGTGGACACACGGCGGGAGAGGCTGTAGAAGTTGCCCAGCGCGGTCGAGAAAATCATGACGTAGATGACCAGCGAGGCGAACAGGCCCAGGGTGCTATTGACGTTGGTGATGATGCTCAGCGTCGGCAGGGCGTCCTCGTAGACGTCCGTGACGTTGAAGATCATGGCAACGACCATCATGACCAGCAGGACGCCGAAGAGCAGGCCGCCGATGATGCCGCCGCGGCCGGCGGTGCGCACGTCGGTGGTGTCGCCGCCCATGATGATGCCCATGGAGACGCCACCCATCATGGCGATACCGACGTAGTTGAAGGTCGAGACCCACCAGTTCGGCAGGGTGGTCTCCACGTTATCGATGCCGAACTGGCCCACGGCGGCGAGATCCGCCGGGGCGTTCATGAAGGAATAGACCGCGGCAATCACCAGCAGGGCAACCACGAACGGGGTGATAGAGCCCAGGGTGTTGGTGACCTTCTCGACGTTCATCATGCCGCAGATGATGACGGCGACGGCCATCAGCGTCGAGCCCACCCAGAGCGGCAGGCCGAACTGCTGGTTGAGGTTGGCGCCCGCACCGGCCAGCATGACGAAGGAAATACAAAACTGCGTGAAGGTGATGGAATAGTCCACGAAGCGGGCCAGGAACTTGCCGGACACGCTGGAAAAGACGCGGTCGTGGGAGGTCGCCTGGAAATAGCTCCCGTACTGCATGGCGATCATCGCCGCCAAGGGCATGAGCACCAGCGCGATGATGGCGCCGATGACACCCCACCAGCCGAAGGCGGCGTAGTACTACAACATCTCTTGGCCGGAGGCGAAGCCGGCGCCGACAGTACAACTGAAGTACGCCATTCCCAGCATGAGAGCCTTTTTCACAAAAAGTCCTTTCACGTTGAAATCTTTCAACAACAACGTAGAACTTTAGCGGCTGTGCTGGGCAAATGCTAGCCAGCGGTGTAGCCGCCATCCACCATGTGGGCGCTGCCAGTGATATAGGACGCGTCCGGGGACAGCAGGAAACGCACCAAGTGGGCCACCTCTTCCGGCTGGCCCAGGCGGCCCAGCGGGTGGGAATTGATGACGCGGTGCAGCGCCTCATCGTCCATGTCCTTGGCCAGGCGGGCGCCGCGCACATAGGCCGGGCACACGCAGTTAATGCGGATGGCCTTGGAGCCGTATTCCAGGGCGGCGCTCTTAGTCAGGCCCACCACGCCGTGGTTGGCGGCGGTGTAGGCGGAATTACCCGCCGAGGCGAAGGCGCCGTGCACGGAGGCGACGTTGACGATCGAGCACGTCGAGGTACGTTCCTGGTCCATGAACTGCTCGAGCTGGTAGCGCATGCCGTAGGCCACGGCGTTGAGGTTGCGGTCGATGAGCTGATCCCACTCGCTCACGGCGAATTCGCCGGTATGGTCGTCGCTGCCGCCGTAGCCGGGGCAGTTGACCGCCAGGTGCAGCGCGCCGTAGGTCTGGACGGCCAAGTCGACGGCGTCGCGGTGGGCGGCCTCCACGGTGGTGTCCATGACGTGGCCGGTGACCTCCGCGCCGGCGGCGCGGAGCTTCTCGACGAGCTGGCCGAGCAGCTGCGGGTCTTCGTCCGCGACAACGAGGCGAGCACCCCACTCGCTGAGTTCCTCGGCCACCGCGGCTCCGATTCCGTAGCCGGCCCCGATGACCAGGGCTACGGATCCGTCGAAATTAGAAAACCTACCCATGAGTGTCCTTCCTTGTGGTCGTGGCTCCCTCACCGTTGCGACCCACCGGAGCGTTTAGGCGTTCCGGCTCACGGTCGCAACGGGGGAGTTGCCTAGGGCACCCAGGGTAGTGATTTTTTCTTAGTCTCGCGGCTCAAACAGGGTAGTAACCGAGCCGTTTTCGAAGATCTCGTGGATCGTGCGGGCCAGCAGCGGCGCGATCGACAGGACCGTCAGGTTGGACCAGCCCTCGGTGGACTGCGGCAGGGTATCGGTCGTGATGACCTCCTCCGCGCCGCACTCCGACAGGCGCTCACGGGCCGGATCGGAGAAGACACCGTGGGTACAGGCGATGATGACCTTGCGGGCGCCGGCCTCCTTGAGGACGCGGACCGCGCCGGCGATGGTGCCGCCGGTATCAATCATGTCATCCAGCAGGATGCAGTCGTGGCCCTCGACGTCACCGACGACGCGGTTGGACACGGTCTGGTTGGCCACCTCGGTGGAGCGGGTCTTGTGGACGAAGGCCAGCGGGGCGTCGCCCAGCTCGTGGGCCCACTTCTCGGCGACCTTGACGCGGCCGGCGTCCGGGGAGACCACGGTGATGTTGTCCGTGGGGTAGGTCTTCTTGATGTAGTCGGTCAGGATCGGCATGGCGTGCATGTGATCGACCGGGCCGTCGAAGAAGCCCTGGATCTGGTCGGTGTGCAGGTCGACGGAGACGATACGGTCTGCGCCGGCGGCCTGCAGGAGGTCGGCGACCAGGCGGGCGGAGATGGGCTCGCGGCCGCGGTGCTTCTTGTCCTGTCGCGCGTAAGGGTAGAACGGCAGGATAGCGGTAATGCGCTTGGCGGAACCGCGCTTGAGCGCATCGATCATGATGAGCTGTTCCATCAGCCACTTGTTCAGCGGCTGGGTGTGGGACTGCATGACGAAGCAGTCGGCACCACGCACGGATTCCTCGAAGCGAATAAAGATTTCGCCGTTCGCGAAGTCGCGGGCGGTGGTGGGGACTAGGTCCGTCTTGAGCTCCTTGGCTACGGCCTCAGCCAGATCCGGGTGTGCGCGCCCGGAAAACAGCTTCATGTTTTTGCTGCTGCCAGTGATTTTGCCAGTCATAGCGAGTTAAAAACCCTTCTTATTTGTGGTCGCCGTTATGTGGTTCGTCTTGCGCACGGGCTGCCGCCTCCGCCGCCGGGGTACCCGGCCGCTTCTTCTGCACCCAGCCCTCGATGTTGCGCTGCTTGCCACCAGAGACAACGAGTGCTCCTGCCGGAACATCGTCCTTGATTACTGTACCCGCTCCGGAATACACGCCGTCACCGACCGTCACCGGAGCAATAAACATGGTGTCCGAGCCGGTGCGGACGTAGTCGCCCACGGTGGTGTGGTGCTTGTTGACGCCGTCGTAATTGACGAAGACGGAGGAGGCACCGATGTTGGATTCGCGGCCGACGGTCGCGTCCCCGATATAGGTCAGGTGCGGCACCTTGGAGCCCGGCCCGATGTGGGCCTTCTTGGCCTCGACGAAGCCGCCCAGCTTGCCCTTTTCGCCGAGGATGACGCCGGGGCGGATGTAGGTGAACGGCCCGACGGTGGCCTCGGTGCCGATGACCGAACCCTCGCCGTGGGCGCGGATGACGCTGGCGCCGGCTCCTACCTGCATGTCGGTCAGGGTGGTATCGGGGCCGACCACGGCGTTGTCGCCGATGGAGGTAGTACCCCACAGCTGGGTGCCGGGGTGGATGGTCACGTCTTGGCCGATGGTCACGCCTACACCAATCCAGGTGGTCTCCGGATCCACCACGGTGGCGCCACCGCGCATGGCCGCTTCCACCAGGCGGCGGTTGAGCTCGCGGCCGGCGGCGGCCAGCTGGATCCGGTCGTTGACGCCGGCAAGCTCCGCCGGATCCGGGGCGCGGAAGGCGCCGACTGACTGGCCGTCCTCGCGGGCGATCTCCAACACGTCGGTGATGTAGAGCTCGCCCTGGGCGTTGTTGGTGTCCAGGCGGGTCAGGGCGGAGCGCAGCGTGGCGGCGTCGAAGGCGAAGACGCCGGAGTTGACCTCGCGGATAGCGCGCTGCGCGTCGCTGGCGTCCTTGTGCTCGACGATGGCCTGCACGGAGCCATCCTCGGCGCGCTCGATGCGGCCGTAGCCGGTGGGATCGTCCAGCTCCATCGACAGCACGGTGACCGCGTTGCCGGCCTCCTGGTGTGCGGCGCGCAACCCGTCGATGGTCTCGGCGCGCAGCAGCGGGACGTCGGCGTTGGTGACGATGACGGTGCCCTCGAAGTCCGGTAGCGGTTCCAGGCCGCACTGCACGGCGTGGCCGGTACCGTTTTGTTCTTCCTGGACCGCCTGCAGGATCTCCCGGCCGAGCTCCTCAGCGAGGCTATCGACGGCGGGGGAGACCTGGTCACGCTGGTGGCCGACGACGGCCACGAGGTGCTCGGGCTCCAGGCCGGCGGCGGCGTGCAGGCTATGGCCCAGAAGGGTGCGGCCGCCGATGCTGTGCAAAGTCTTTTGCGTTGCAGACTTCATGCGGGTGCCAGCGCCGGCGGCGAGAACGATGACGGCTACGGGTTGCGGACTTGCCACGTGGGGAACTCTCCAAAATCTTAATCGGCGAAAGTGCAATAAGTTTTTCGCTAAACATCATATAGCGGAGCGCGCCCAGCCGCGTTCTTTTGAGCAGACACGTTGGAGCGATCCGCGGCGTTGTACACACAAAGTCCTACGCCGAGACGTCTTCCAGCTGGCGGGCCCGCCACACGCCGATGGCGCCGACGATGGCCAAAAAGAGCAGCGCAACCGAGGGCCCGGCCAGGGCGATAAGTGCGGAGATGCCGCCGACAATGAGCAGCATGACGCCCATCATCGTGTTGGCCGCGCCCACGTACTGGGTGCGCTGATCGCCCTCGGCCATGTCCACCACGTAGGTCTTGCGGGCCACGCGGATGGCGGTGTGGGCCAGGGTGACCACGAAGAAGCCGGCGGGCAGCAGCCACTGGTTGACTGCAGCGGGCAGGGTGGCATCCGCAGCCACGATAAGAACCAGGACCACGGAGGCCACCGCGGCGCCGCCGGCCATCACGTTGCGGGACGACTTGTCGGAGAAGACCCCGGAGACCCGCCCGCCGATGAGCGAGGCCACGCCGGAGGCCAACAGGAACGAGCCCAGGCCGCCGAGCAGCGTATCGCCGTTGCGCTGGGCCAGGGTGACGATAAACGTGGTCGAGAGTGCGGAGACCAACAGCAGGGAGCGGACGTTGACGAACTGCCGAAAGCGGCTGTCTTCGGTATACAGATTCCAGGTGTCGCGCCACCAGGACTGGGCCGGCGGCTGCTGGGTCTCCTCCGTGACCGGCTCCTCGATGCCGCGGAATACCAGGGTGGCCACCGCCCAGGTCAGCGAGCCGGCGACCACCAACAGGCCCAGCGCCCACTGCGGCAGGTGCCCGGTCAACACGAGGAAGATGCCAACGATGAGGGTGGCGCCGCCGCCGACGGCGGTAGCCCGGCCGGTGACCTCGCCGCGGGTGCCCTTAGAAATCGTGCGGCCCTGGACGTCCTTGCCCGCGATGGAGCACAGGGCCCGAAAGACGGACAGCGCCGCGAGCGCCAGCAACACCCCGGCGCCCAGCAACCAGCCGCGGGCGACGATGATGACCAGCCCGATGAGGAAAGCGGAAACGGCCTGGCCGACCGATCCGATCATCCACAGATTCTTGCGGCTGTTGTGCGTGGTCACCCAGGGGGTCAGCGCTGCCTGCGGCAGCATCGAACCGGACTCGCGGAAGGGCACCAGCAAGGCGGTGAAGAAATGGGGAACGCCCGCGGCCTGGAACGCCCACGGCAGCACCGTCTTGGCGGAGACCACCTGGTCGCCGAGGTTTTGCAGACCGTTTGCCCAGACGAAACGCCGCGCGTTGTGGGATTCCCTATTCTTGTTTTGCATGGTGCTGAGCCTATTGGACGGCGAAAATTTTGGGTAGTAAGGACGGCCTCGCTGCGGCCCGCGAAGCGAGAACTTCAGCTCGGCGGAACAAGCTCGTCCGGTGTGAGATTGTGCGCGGCGGCGCCAACACGGGACAGGTGGCGAGGCCGGTGGCCTAGGCTGGAGGGAGTATCAATTGTTCACGGTGTTGTGAAGGCAAAGGTGATTGTTTATGCCCGCTCGTGCCCATGTGCACCGCCCGTTCAACCGGCGAATGTTTTTCCGCGGCACGCTCGTCGCCGCCCTGGGCGCTGCGGCGGCCCCCGCGCTGGCGGCGTGCTCTGATAGCCAGTCCAGCCAGCAGCCCGCACCGCGCGGCTACGACGGCGACCTGCGCGAGCTGGCCATCCCGCCGCTCTATGAAGGCTCGCTGGAGGGTACAACCCGCACGTTCAACCTGCAGGCCCAGGCCGGCCATGCCGAGATCCTGCCCGGCCAGCCGCGCACGCGGACCTGGGGGTTCAACGGCGATTACCTGGGCCCGACGCTGCGCGCCAAGAAGGGCGAGGAGGTCAAGGTCCGCGTAGATAACAACCTGCCGGAGATGACCACCGTCCACTGGCACGGGATGAAGCTGCCGGCGTATGCCGACGGCGGCCCGCACTCGCCCATCGAACCGGGGGAGAGCTGGGAGCCGTCCTGGACGGTGGCGCAGCCTGCCGCCACGGTGTGGTACCACCCGCACCCGCACGGGCAGACCGCCGTGCAGGCCTACCGCGGGCTGGCTGGCATGTTCATCCTGGACGACGAGGTCTCCGAATCGCTGGAAATCCCGCACGACTACGGGGTGGACGATATCCCGGTCGTCATCTGCGATCTCAAATTCACTGACGACGACCAGTTGGACAACCGGATCGATGACACGCTAGGCCTGATGGGTACCACTCCGGTGGTAAACGGCCAGACCAACTGCTTTTTCCAGGCCACCACGCGCCGGGTGCGGCTGCGTTTCTTAAACGGCGCGACCATGCGTTTCTACACGCTCAGCCTGGACAACGACGCTCCCTTCCAGGTCATCGCCACGGACTCCGGACTGTTGGGCGCGCCGGTGGAGGCCGACGACATTCTGCTCGGCCCCGGTGAGCGCGTCGAGGCCCTAGTGGACCTGGCCCCGGGCGAGGAAATCAAGCTTGTCTCCCACCCGCGCGAGGACCGTTTCGGCATCCCCGAAAACGGCGAGTACACCGTGGACTTCGGCTTCCAGGACTCCTTCGACCTGCTGACCCTGCGCGGCCCCCAGGATGACGCGCCGGAAGCCCCGGCGCTGCCGGCAAAGCTCGACCCGGCCGCGGACAAGACGCCCGATTCGGACGGGCTGAAGGAGCGCACGTTCGTGCTCAATACCTTCCTTATTAATGGCGAGTCTATGGACATGGCCCGCGTGGACGAGGTCATTGAACACGACAAGCCGGAAATCTGGCACGTGGAAAACGAAAACGCGGACTGGCCGCACAACTTCCACATCCACAACTCCCGCTTCAAGATCCTGGACTTCAACGGGCAGGGGATTGAGGTTCCGACCCAGGGATGGAAGGACACCATCGACCTTCCGCCGAAGGCGACGGCGACCCTTCTGGTGGAATTTGGCTATTACCCAGACCCGACCATCCCTTATATGTTCCACTGCCACATGCTCCTGCACGAGGACGAGGGCATGATGGGGCAGTTCGTCGTGGTCGAGCCCGGCGACGAGCCCGACGTGCGCGTGAATCCGGCGGCGATGACCTTCGATGAGCACGCCGGGCACTCGTCCAACCACGCCCAGCACGGCTCTATCGATGCCTCCCGCAGCCCCTACGCGCCGACCAATCAGGCCCAGCCCGCGGCTGGTGCGAACGAGCCGGCGCCGCGCGGCAACCCCGGCGGGCACCAGTCCAATCTGGACGCCAAGTAGCCAGCACAGCAGGCAAAGGGCATCCGGGCGGGGTTGGGCTCCGCGCGGTTGCCTATTGTGGAAAGCATGCACGACGTCGATCCGCTCATCTCCACCCTCTATCAAGTCTTTGATCTGATCGGGGTGGTCCTCAACGGCATCATCGGCGGGACGATTGCCCGCAAGCGGGAATTCGACATCGTGGGCTTCATCTTCCTCGCGCTGTTTTCGGCCTTGGCCGGCGGCATGATGCGCGACATGCTCATCGGGGCGGGCGCGGCCGCCGCTGTGTCCGACCCGGCCTACCTGGGGCTGGCCTGCGTGGGCGCGCTGGTGGCGTTCTTGACCGATCTCAAGGGCAAAGTCTGGGAGATCTTCAAGGTCCACGGCGACGCCATCATCTTGGGCGTGTGGTCCACGACTGGGTGCGTCAAGGCGCTCTCCCACGGGATGCCGCTGATTGCCTGCGTGTTCATGGGCGTGCTGACCGCCGTGGGTGGGGGAATGATTCGTGACATCGCTTCGGGGCAGATTCCAGGCATCTTCGGCGGCAGCCCGCTCTATGCCGTGCCCGCCATTATTACGGGGGTGGTCATGGTGGGCTTTTCCATCTCCGGATTCCAGGCGCTCGGCATGTTGGTGGCGCCGCTGGTGGGCACGGGCCTGGCGGTGCTGGCCTACTGGCGCGGGTGGGTGCTGGCCCGCCCGGGTCGCGCGCCCGTGAACTACACCGCGGAACACATGGCGCAGTTCGTGCGGCGCGCCGGAAACCGCTGGTGGGGGCAGCGCCGCAAGTAATCGCGCGCTCGCGGTCGTGATAAAGGCCTGAAGCTGATAAAAATTACTCTGCAATTTCCGCTAAAGGGCTGAAAAAATCTTTGTCATTCGTGCAAAAAGGGCGGTTTTGCACGCAGTTAAACGGTACTACCGTATCGCTATAGGGCGATAAACCTGCTGGGTACGCCGTATTTCTGAGTGTTTGGTCACATTGCAGTCATTTTCTTGGGTTTTGCAGCAAATTTATTTGCACAACCCTCGGGGGAGGGATAAAGTTACAACTAACACGAAAGGGAAATCGAGTGGCAGCCGTCACAAGGGTTCCAGATGGCAGTCCCACCCGAGTCCTGAAAGTGGCTCACATATCGCACTACTGGGAGAGACAACAATGTCCACAATCATCAACCCGCAGAACGCCGCCGGTTCAGAATCCGGCTCTGGCGATTCGCAGGCCGTCAACGCAAAGAACACGGCCACCCTTCTTGCCGACGAAAAGCCCACCGTCGATCCTCGCGGTTGGCACAAGACCGACACGGTCTGGATGCTGAGCCTGTTCGGTACCGCAATTGGTGCCGGCGTCCTCTTCCTCCCGATCAACGCCGGCCAGGGCGGCATCATCCCGCTCATCATCATGACGCTGGTTGCGTTCCCGATGACCTTCATGGCCCACCGCGCGCTGACCCGCTTCATGCTTTCTAGCTCCAACCCGGACGCTGACCTGACCCAGGTGGTCGAGGAGCACTTCGGCCCGAAGGCCGGCATGGCCATGACCATCCTGTACTTCCTGTCGGTGTACCCGATTCTGCTGGTCTACTCGGTCACCATCGTCAACACGGTCTCCAGCTTCATGCAGCACCAGCTGGGCATTGAGCCTCCGTCACGCTGGCTCCTGTCGGCCATCCTGGTCGGCGGCCTCATCCTGATTGTCCGCATGGGCAACGACTTCGTGGTTAAGGCCATGTCCGTCCTGGTCTTCCCGTTCATCGCCATCCTGGTCCTGCTGTCCCTGTACCTCATCCCGAACTGGTCGGGCGCCCTGTTCAGCACCTTCGACATGAGCGAGATTTCCCGCGTCTCCGGCCACGGCCTGGGCGTTACCCTGCTGCTGCTGGTCCCGGTCATGGTCTTCTCCTTCAACCACTCGCCGATTATCTCCTCCTTCGCCAAGGCAAAGCGCCAGGAGTACGGTGCAGCTGCCGATAAGAAGACCGGCCAGGTCCTGGCCGCCGCTGAGGCCCTCATGGTCGGCGTGGTTATGTTCTTCGTCTTCAGCTGCGCGCTGTCCCTGTCCCCGGAGAACGTCGCAGAGGCCAAGGAACAGAACATCACCATCCTGTCCTACCTGGCTAACCACTTCGATGACCCGATTATCGCTTGGGTCGCCCCGATTGTCGCCATCATCGCCGTCGCCAAGTCCTTCCTGGGTCACTACCTCGGTGCGGCCGAAGGCTTCGAAGGCATCGTCGTGAAGTCCTCCGGCGGCCGCCTGGAGCGCAACAAGGCTCTGGAAACCGGCACCCTCATCTTCATGCTGGTCTCCGCTTGGCTGGTTGCTTGGGCTAACCCGTCCATCCTGGGCATGATTGAAACCCTGTGTGGCCCGACGATTGCCATCCTGCTCTTCCTGATGCCGCAGTACGCCATCCACAAGATTGACGCCCTGAAGAAGTTCCGCGGAAACTTCGGCAACTACTTCATCACCGTCATCGGCATCGTGGCCGTAGCCACCATCGTCTACAACATCATCCAGGTCTTCTAAGACCACTTCCTCCGCCCCCACTTCGGTACTCCCACTACGGGAATAGGAAAACTTCGGAAAGGTAATCCAGCCATGTTCGTCAGTATCTTTGAAATGTTCAAGATTGGTATCGGGCCCTCTAGCTCCCACACCCTGGGGCCAATGAAGGCCGGCCGCCAGTTCGTCGATGAACTCGAGCGCGCCGAAATCATCGACCGGGTCGACCGCATCCACGCCGAGGTCTACGGCTCCCTGTCCCTGACGGGCAAGGGCCACGCCACCGACGACGCCATCATCATGGGCGTGGCTGGCAACGAGCCGGAGACCGTCGACATCGACGAAATGCCGGTCTTCCTGGCCAAGGTACGCGCCACGAACAAGCTGGAAATCGGCTCGGCCCAGCGCATGGTCGACTTCGACGACATCGTCTTCCGCTCCGACTTCCACCCGGCACACGAGAACACCATGTCCCTGACCGCCTACAACGGCGACGAGGTCGTCATGGAGAAGTTCTACTGTTCCATCGGTGGCGGCTTCATCGTCGAGGCTGAGGAAGTCGGCGGCGCCTGCGCTCCGCACCAGCCGGTACCGTACGCATACCCGACCGCCGCGGCCCTGCTCGACCTGTGCCGCCGCCACGACCTGTCCATCCCGGAGCTGGCCATGGCCAACGAGATTGAGGCCCACGGCGAAGAGGCAGTGCGCGAACACATGGCCAAGGTCTGGGAGGTCATGAAGGAGGGCATCCAGCGCGGCATCACCACCGAGGGCACCCTGCCGGGCAAGCTCCACGTTCCCCGCCGCGCAGCGGTCCTGTACAAGCGCCTGACGGAGAAGCCGAACGGCGGCAACGACCCGCTGAGCGCCATGAGCTGGCTCAACGTCTACGGCCTGGCCGTCAACGAGGTCAACGCCTCCGGTGGCCGCGTGGTTACCGCCCCGACCAATGGTGCCTGCGGCATCGTCCCGGCCGTGCTGGCTTACTACGACAAGTTCGTCGCCCCGGTCGACGAGGACACCTACCGCGACTACTTCCTGACCTGTACCCAGGTGGGCGCCCTGTTCAAGATGAACGCCTCCATCTCCGGCGCTGAGGTTGGTTGCCAGGGCGAGGTCGGCGTGGCCTGCTCGATGGCTGCTGCCGGTCTGGCACAGCTGATGGGTGGCACCCCGGAGCAGGTGTGCGCCGCTGCCGAAATCGGCATGGAGCACAACCTGGGCCTGACCTGCGACCCGGTCTGCGGCCAGGTGCAGGTGCCCTGCATCGAGCGCAACGCGGTCGGCGCCGTCAAGGCCGTCAACGCGGCCCGCATGGCCCTGGAGCGCGAGTCCGACCCGACCGTGTCCCTGGACAACGTCATTGAGACCATGTACCAGACCGGTAAGGACATGAACTCCAAGTACCGGGAGACCTCCGAGGGCGGTCTGGCCACCGTTCTCTTCCCCCGACTGCTGCCTTGCAGCTAAACTTACGGTAAGCGTAAGAAAAATCACAGCAAAATATTGAGCCCCTACCAGAGATAAGGAACGCGGACATGCACACGGCATTGAAAGACCTCATCACCTCCGCACCGGTGAAAGACACGGCCGACCTGCATGCCCGCTACGTTCCCCTGGTTGAGTTCATGGGCCAGGCGATGGGCCCCAACTGTGAGGTTGTCCTGCACGACCTGACCGTGCCGGATGAGTCCATCATCGCCATCGTTAACAGCCACATCAGTGGCCGTAAGGTCGGCGGCCCGGTCACGGACTTCGCCCTGTGGTTCATGAAGCAAGGTTCCCACGACTCCATTCCGTTCGTGGCGGGCTACCGCTCAGTAAACGCCGTCGGCCGAATCTGCCGTTCGTCCAGCTACTTCATCCGGGATGAGTCCAATGAACTCATCGGGATGGTCTGCGTGAACGTTGACATCACCGAGCTCGTCAACGTGCAGCGCCTAGCTGGCAGCCTCATCGGGGAATCCCGCGACAGCGCTGCCGAGGGAGCTCCCATGCCGACCACGGCCGAGGCCAAGCGCCGGGCGGTAGAGCTCGCGCAAGCCACGAGCGCTGCGGCCGTCTCCAACGCAACCAACACCGGTTCGGACGAGGCAGAGGAAGAAAACCACCACTCCCTGGAAAGCTTGCGGACCAACCTGGAGTCTCTGTTGGAATCCATGCTGGATACCGCACTAGAAAAGCAAGGCGCTGCGCCAAACCAGATGCGTCGAGACGAGCGTCTGGAGGTCGTTGCGGACCTTGAAGAAGCAGGCTTCTTCCTGCTCAAAGGTGGAATCGCCGCAGCCGCGGAGCGTCTGGAAGTCTCCGAGCCCACTGTGTACCGCGACCTCGTGAAGGTCCGCAGCTAACGCAGCTCAGAGCTGCGATATGGAAGCGCCCCCGCAGGTGACCTGATGGTTACTTGCGGGGGCGTTTTTAGCGATCTAGTGGGTCATTAGACCTCGCCGCCTAGGTAGACGGGCACGCCGTGCTTGCGCATCGCGAGCTCGCAGGTGCGCTGCTCCCAGCCCAGGCTGCGGCCGACGAGCTGCTGTTCCGACTCGGTGCTCGGGTAGACGACGATCGTCTCCTGGTAGTGCAGTTCGCTGAGCTCGGCCGCGTCCTTGTCCATGCGAGCAAAAAGGCCGCACACGTCTTCGCGGATCCCCATCGGGATGCCCATGGTCCCGGCGATCCAGCGGGCGTAGGTGCGCGGGGCGACGCTGAGCGCGTGCGCCATGCCGGCATTGTCCAAACCCAGCAGGTGCTGGGATGCCTTGAGTTCGCCGCGGGTGATGGAGACGGGAGTCTCAGTTACCTCGTACTTGACGTCCGGCGCGCCCCAGACGTGGATGGCCAACTCACACAGGATATCCGAGTTCAGTGGGCGCGGGTCGTTGATCTCTGCGAGCTCGTCCTCGTCCAATACGGACTCATCGAGAGGGGAGACCGCGTGGACCTGGTCTATCCAGCAGTCCATATTTATGCCCTGGTACAAGGCCTCGTCGATGAGCTTCTTGCGCACTTCCGGGAGCGTCTCGCCCCAGGCCTCCAAGTCGTAGTCGAACTGGGTCGCGCTGATGATATAGGTCATGTCTTAACTCTCGGTCAAAGATGAGGGGAGTGGGTTTCCAGAACTGTGTGAAGCGCCCGCGGTCCCACTCAGGAAATGCGGGAATCCGCACCTGTGGCAGTGACGAGTGTGGTGGTGAGGTGTTGGGTGAAGACACTAGTCTTGTGCATGTCGGACTCTCTTCCGTGTTCGATGGCCGGGACCTTTCCCTTGCCGTCTGATCTCGAGCTTATGCGTCGGCCAGATCCTTGTCTAGTGCTAGACACGGTGAGTGGGGTACGAGAAAGTCCACCGCGAAAAACAGAAAATAGCCCCAGAAAGTTTGGGCCGGTTGGACGTCGGATTGGTAAAACCCGCCCCACCAGTGGAAACTGGTCGGGGCGGGTAAACGAAAAGCTTCCCCACTAGGACTCGAACCTAGAATGACGGTACCAAAAACCGTAGTGTTGCCGATTACACCATGGGGAATCACGACGCTCCATTGAAGTGGCGTTGTGCCCTAACAGACTACCTTACGGGCCGGGGATCGGAATAATCGGGTTGTGGCGCTGTAGCGAGGTTGGGCAATGGTGTTGTGGGTGGTTGGTGCGCGCTGGGGCGCTGCGGTGGGTGGCAGGCCCGGTGGTGCTGGCCGGGGGCATCGGCGGCTAGGCTTTAAGGCATGGTGAAACGACGCATGACGGGCCGCCAGCGGCGCGAACAGCTGCTGGCTGTGGGGCGGGCGGCTTTCGCTGAGCTAGGTTTCGATGGGGCTAGCGTCGAGGAGATCGCGGCGCGGGCTGGGGTCTCGAAGCCGGTGGTCTACGAACATTTCGGGGGCAAGGAAGGCATCTACGCCGTCGTTGTGGATCGGGAGATGGTGGCGCTGGAGGGCGTCATTACAGAGGCGATCGACCACGGCAGCTGGCGGGAGCGCATTGAGCAGGCCGCGCTCGCGCTGCTGACCTACGTGGAGGAGGAGACCGACGGTTTTGTCATTCTGGTGCGGGATTCCAAGCCGGGCACGGAGCGCTCCTATGGGACGCTGCTGAATACGGCGGTTGGCCAGGTCAGCTATATACTGGGCCGGGCTTTCGCCCGCCGGGGGCTGGACGAGGAACTGGCGACGCTCTACGGCCAGGCGCTGGTTGGGATGGTCTCCACCACGGCGCTATGGTGGCTGGATGTACGCCAGCCGGACAAAGAGGTCGTGGCCGCGCATATTGTTAATTTGTGTTGGAATGGGCTCTCCGACATGCAAGCCCAGCCGAAGCTCGTCGCGCCGCCGGCCGGTGGCGCGGGGCAGACACAGGAAGAGGAGAATTCATGACGGCAATGCTGGCCGGCCTGCTCAAGGTCGTTGCCTCCGATCCGAAGCTGAAAGGCCTGGCGGCCCAGGTGGGGGAGCGGGCCCTCCACATCACCGGCATTGACCAGGCGCGCCCCTGGGCGATCGGCACGCTGGCCAACCAGGCGCCGGTGCTGGTGGTCACCGCGACGGGCCGCGAGGCGGAGGATTTAAGCGCCGAACTGGCCGCCATGTTGGGCGACGCCGTGGCCTATTTCCCGGCCTGGGAGACACTGCCGCACGAGCGTCTAAGCCCCGGCGTGGATATCATCGGCCGCCGCGCGCAGGTCCTCGACCGGCTGGCACGCGGCGACGTGCGCGTGGTGGTCACCGCGGCGCGCGGTTTTAGCCAGCCCATCCTCAAGGATGTGGAAGGCCGCGCGCCGATCCACTTCGCGGAGGAGGAAGAGCACGACCTTACTGCGCTCGTGGAGGCCCTGGACTTTAAGGCCTACCGCCACGTGGACATGGTCGCCCGGAAGGGCGAATACGCCATCCGCGGCGGGATCCTGGACGTCTACCCGACGACGCTGGATTACCCCGTGCGCGTGGAGTTCTGGGGCGACGAGATCACTGATATCCGGAAGTTCTCCGTGGCCGATCAGCGCACCATCCCCGAGATCGAGGTCGGCGCCGTCGACGTCTATCCCGCCCGCGAGCTGCCCGTGACTGACGCGGTCGCGCAGCGGGCCGGGGAGCTGGCCCAGAAGCACCCGGGCAACCCCGCCCTGGTGGAGCTGCTGACCAAGCTGGGCGAGAAGATCCCCGCCGACGGCATGGAGGCGCTCCTGCCGGCGCTCAGCGATGCCCCGATGGTCCCCCTGACCGACTTCCTGGACGCGGGCGCCCACGTGGTCCTCGTGGCGCCGGAGAAGATCCGCACGCGCATCTCTGACCTCGTCGACACGGACGCGGAGTTCATGGCCGCCGGCTGGGAGGCCGTCGCCATGGGCGCCGACGGCCCGCTGGCCACGGAGGGCCTCGACCTGTCCGCGGCCAGCTTCCGCGACTACGACGAGCTCTCGGACCTGGTCACCGACTCCGGGCGCCCGCTGTGGACCTTTGCGCCGCCCGGCATGTTCGCCGCCGACGAGGCGCAGACCCTGCCGCTGGAGTTCGAGCCCGGCCCGACCCCGCGCGGGGATCTCAAGGCCATTGACCAGATGATGGCCGAGCTGCTGGCCCACACCCAGGCCGGCGGCCGCGCGGCTTTTATCGCGCCCGCCCACGGCGCCATCAAACGCATGGTCGACCGCTTCGCCGAGAAGGGGATCCCCACCGAGGTCGCCACCCCGGGCTGGGAGCCCAGCCCCGGCAAGGTCACCCTGTACCAGGCGCTCAGCCACGCCGGGCTGGTCTTCCCCAAGGTGCGCAAGCTCAAGGACGCGGAGGCCCTGCCGCTGGTCGTCATCACGGAAACCGACCTGACCGGTAACCGTGTGGGCGATATCGCCGGTGCCAAGCGCCGCCCGGCCAAGCGCCGCAACAAGGTCGATCCCCTGGCGCTGAAGCAGGGCGATTTCGTCGTGCACGAAACCCACGGCATCGGCCGCTTCCTCAAGATGGCCGAGCGCACCATCAAGGCCGGGGACGAGACCTCGCGGCGCGAGTACATCGTGCTGGAATACGCCGCTTCCAAGCGCGGCCAGCCGGCGGATCAGCTGTGGGTGCCCATGGACTCGCTGGACCTGCTGAGCAAGTACACCGGCGGCGAGGCCCCGAAGCTGTCCAAGATGGGCGGCTCGGACTGGAAGAACACCAAGAAGAAAGCCCGGGCCGCCGTGCGCGAAATCGCCGGCGAGTTGGTGCAGCTCTACGCCAAGCGCCAGGCCGCGCCCGGACACGCCTTCGCGGAGGACTCGCCCTGGCAGCAGGAGATGGAAGACAACTTCCCCTTCGTGGAGACCGAGGACCAGATGCTGGCCATCGATGCCGTCAAGCACGACATGGAATCCACCGTGCCGATGGATCGCGTCGTGGTGGGCGATGTCGGCTACGGCAAGACCGAGGTCGCCGTGCGCGCGGCCTTCAAGGCCGTCCAAGACGACAAGCAGGTCGCCGTCCTCGTGCCGACCACGCTGCTGGCCCAACAGCACTACAACACCTTCGCCGAGCGCATGGCGGGCTTCCCGCTGGAAATCCGGGTGCTCTCCCGCTTTACCACCCAGAAGGAGGCCAAGGAGATCATCTCCGGCCTGGCGGATGGCACGGTCGACATCGTCATCGGCACCCACCGCCTGCTCCAGACCGGCGTGTACTGGAAGCAGTTGGGGCTCATCATCGTGGATGAGGAGCAGCGCTTCGGCGTCGAGCACAAGGAGCACATCAAGGCGCTCAAGGCCTCGGTCGACGTGCTGACGATGTCCGCCACGCCTATCCCGCGCACCCTGGAGATGTCCATGGCTGGCATCCGCGAGATGTCCACCATCCTCACCCCGCCGGAGGACCGGCACCCGGTGCTGACCTACGTCGGCGCCTACGAGGACAAGCAGGTCGCGGCCGCCATCCGGCGCGAGCTGCTGCGCGATGGCCAGACCTTCTTCATCCACAACAAGGTCGCCGACATCGAAAAGAAGGCGCGCGAGATCCGCGAGCTCGTGCCGGAGGCCCGCGTGGTGGTCGCCCACGGGCAGATGCCCGAGGAAGTCCTGGAAAAAACGGTGCAGGGCTTCTGGGACCGGGAATACGACGTGCTGGTGTGCACGACCATCGTCGAGACCGGCCTGGACATCGCCAACGCCAACACCTTGATCGTGGAAAACGCCCACCACATGGGCCTGTCCCAGCTGCACCAGCTGCGCGGCCGCGTGGGGCGCTCCCGCGAGCGCGGTTACGCCTACTTCCTCTACCCGAAGGGTGCCACACTCAGCGAGACCAGCTACGACCGCCTGGCCACCATCGCCCAGAACAACGACCTGGGCGCCGGCATGGCCGTGGCGATGAAGGACCTGGAGATGCGCGGTGCCGGCAACGTGCTGGGCGCCCAGCAGTCCGGGCACATCGCCGGGGTCGGCTTCGACCTCTACGTGCGGCTGGTGGGCGAGGCTGTGGAGACCTTCAAGGCCCTGGCCAAGGGCGAGACCCCGCAGGTGACCGACGAGGCCCCGAAGGAAATCCGCATCGACCTGCCGGTGGACGCGCATATCCCGGAGCGCTACATCAACTCCGAGCGCCTGCGCCTGGAGGTCTACCGCAAGCTCGCGGCCTCCCAGGACGATAAGGACCTGCGCGCCGTGCGAGAGGAGATGGAGGACCGCTTCGGGCCCGTGCCCACCGAGGTCCTGCGCCTGCTGGCCGTCGCACGGCTGCGCCACCAGGCGCGCCGGGCGGGGATCTCCGACGTCACGGTGCAGGGCACCCGCCTGAAGTTCCACCCGGTCGAGCTGCCTGATTCCAAGCAGGTGCGCCTCAAGCGCCTGTACCCGGGGTCGAATTACCGCGCCGCGGCCCAGGCTCTGCAGGTGCCTTTCCCGAAGGCGGGGCGGAACGTTACCTCGCCGCAGCTGCGCGATACCGAGCTGGTCCAGTGGGTGGCCGATTTCATCTCCGCCATGTTCGACGTGGACAAGATCGACGTCACCGGCGACGACCCGGGCAAGCCGAAACCGAAGGACAAGAAGAACGTCATTTCGGTGGGACAGTAGCCGCGCTCGCCGCCTACGCGGCACGCTTCCCCCGTCAGACTATTTAGTTTGGCGGGGGGGTAAGTTTTTCCCTTAATGAAAATTGGCACCATGAGCAGGGCGTGCAGTAGATCACTTTAAGTCATTAATAGTGTTATCGGGCATAACATTGGGTAAAATTGGGCTCGGCCCTGGTTCGCCTCAGGAACTACTTGGGTGGGTCCACACCACGCGGTGTTAACACTGTTCTTCGCAGGTTTCGCACGTGGGGTAGGGCCCTAGCGTGGCCCCTTCGCCACTTCTACGCTGCTGGTTAAGGCACTTGCGCCGGTACGTATGACATCCAGTCGAAGATGCCACGGGTTGACTAGTTCAAGTGGACTGCCTGGGGCAGTGAGCAACGTAGAAAGGAACCAACCGCCATGTCAGATCAATTCCGCGCCGCGGTGGTCGAAGAATTCGGCCCACGGCTTAACCTCGAAGACATTGACCTGCCGGAGCCCGGCCGCAACCAAGCGCTGGTCAAGAACATCGCCTCGGGCATCTGCCACACCGACGTCCACGCCGCTGGCGGCGACTGGCCCGTCAAGCCGGAGCCGCCCTTCGTGCCTGGACACGAGGGCGTCGGCGAGGTCGTCAAGCTGGGGCCGGGCGAGCACGACGTCAAGGTAGGCGACATCGTGGGCAACGTGTGGCTCTGGTCCGCGTGTGGCACCTGCGAGTACTGCCGTACCGGCCGGGAAACCCTGTGTAACGAGGCCGAATACGGCGGCTACACCGTGGATGGCTCGTTTGGCCAATACATGCTGGTCGACACCCGCTACTGCGCGCGCATCCCGGAAGGCGCCGATCCCATCGAGGTAGCCCCCATCCTGTGCGCCGGCGTGACGGTCTACAAGGGCCTCAAGGAGGCTGAGACCAAGCCGGGTCAGTTCATGGTGATTTCCGGAATCGGCGGCCTCGGCCACGTGGCCGTGCAGTACGCCGTGGCCATGGGCATGCGCGTTATCGCGGTGGACATCGCGGACGACAAGCTCGAGCTCGCCAAGAAGCACGGCGCCGAGTTCGCGGTCAACGCCAAGGACCAGGATCCGGCTCAGGCCGTGGAGGAATACACCCAGGGCGGCGCCCACGGCGTGCTCGTGACCGCGGTCCACCCGCAGGCCTTCGGTCAGGCCATCGGCATGGCGCGCAAGGGCGGCACCATCGTCTTCAACGGCCTTCCCCCGGGAGACTTCCCGGCGCCGATCTTCGACATCGTCTTCAAGGGCCTGACCATCCGCGGATCCTTGGTCGGTACGCGTCAGGACCTGGAAGAGGCGCTGGACTTCTACGCCCGCGGCAAGATCAAGCCGACCGTCACCGAGGTCAAGCTGGATGACGTCAACGACGTCTTCGATGGCCTCATCAACGGCGGCGTGGACGGCCGACGGGTTATCCGCTACTAGCCGCGCCCTGAGCGCTAGCTGCTAGCTAGCCCGCGAAAACCCACCGAAAAAGCCCGGTTGCTGCATTGAGAGCAACCGGGCTTTGCCGCGTGCCTGGGCCGTGTGGTCTTTAAAGCGGCGCTGCTAGCTCAGGGTGAGCGAGCCGGTGCTTAGCCCCCAGATGGCAATGGCGGCGCCGATGGTCACGACGACGACCACGCCCCACTCGAAGGCGTTGAAGACGCGCTCGCGCTTGTACAGACGGGTGCCGACGTAGGGAATCATGCCCGGGATGACCGCCAGAGCTCCCAAGAGTACGTAGACCGGATCGGCGGCGTAGATGAGCCAGACCGAGTAGATGAAGGCCACCAGCGCGATGGCGAAGTGGCGGCGGTTGTCCCGGCGACCGACCTCGGGCCCGGAGATATCGAAACGCACCCCGGCGTGCGGGTGGTTCAGGCCCTTGCCGCGCACCGTGAGCAAGAGCAGATAGAACGCGGAGAAGATATAGGGCAGCAGGTACATGATGGTCGCCAGCTGCACCATGGCGTTGTAGGAGGTCTCGTTCAGGTAGAAGATGATGATGAAGACCTGGATGACCGAGGTGGAAATCAGCTGCGCGGCCCAGGGGGCGCCGGCTACGTTGACGGTGCCAATGCGGCGGGGGATGAGGCCATCGATAGCCATCATCACGATGGGCTCAGCGCACAGCATCTGCCAGGAGACATAAGCGCCCAGCACGGACAGGCACAGGCCTAGGGAGATGAGCGCGCCGCCCCACGGGCCGACCACGGCGGTAAGAACCGAGGCCATGGAGTTGTCCGGCAGCGCGGCGAGCTCTTCCTGGCTCAGCACGCCGAAAGATAGCGTGGATACGGACACCAGCAGGGCGAGGACGGAGAAGAAGCCGACGACCGTCGCGCGGCCGACGTCGCCGCGGGTGCGGGCCTGCTTGGAGTAGACGGACGCGCCCTCCACGCCGATGAAGACCCAGACGGTAAACAGCATGATGCCCTGGACCTGCTCGAACAGGCTGGCTTCGGAGGCCCGGCCCCAGAAGTCGAAGGTGAACTTGTCCCAGCTGAACCCGAGGAAGGCGACCAGGACGATGAAGGCCAGGATGGGGACCAGCTTGGCCACGGTGGTTACCAGGTTCATGAAGGCAGCCTGCTGGATGCCGCGGGCTAGCACGGCGAAGATGAGCCACGTCATGGCCGAAACGGCCAGGGCGGAGGTCCACTGGTGGTCCGCGTTGAAGAACGGGATGTAGTGGCCGACAGTGTTGAAGAAGAGGGTGGCGTAGCCGACCTGCGCCATGACAGAGCCGAGCCAGTAGCCCCAGCCGGAGGTGAAGCCGATGAAATCGCCCAGGCCGGCGCGCACGTAGGAATACACCCCGGAGTCGAGGTTGGGCTTGCGGTGCGCCAGGATTTGGAAGACGAAGGCGACTGACAGCATGCCGACGCCGGCGATGAGCCAGCCGATGAGCATGGCGCCCGGGCCGGCCACGGAGGCGATGTTTTGCGGCAGGGAGAAGATGCCCGCGCCCACCGTGGAGCCGATAATGAGCGCTACCAGCGTCCATAGCGTCACGGAGTGGGAGCGGCCCGTCGCTGCCACCACCGGGGAATCTTGATTAGTCACCCGTTAAAACTATCGTGTATACCGCCCGCAAGGGAATTCAGCGAAGACGACCCCCTATACTCGGGGTCTATGACTGTCCTGCTGCTCGATGAACGTTGGCCCACCCTGATCCCCATGCAGGCGCACGGCCGGCTTGCCGGCCCGGTGTCTTTCACCAGCGAAGTTCCCGTGAAGGTGCGGTGGAATTTCTCCGATCTGGTAACCGGGGAAACGCCCGAGGGCCTGCTGGTGACCACCGACGACAACGACCCGGAGGCCCGACGCCGGATTGCGGCGGGCGAGGCGGTCATCGAGGCGGAGTCGCGGCAGGACCCGGTCGGCCAGGCGCAGCGCGTGATGACGCGGGCGTTGCACATCGGGGAGTGGGAGCGGGCGCAAACGCACACCAGCCTGCTGCCGTATCTGGAGGAAGAATCCGCCGAATTCGCCGAGGCGGTGCGCTCCGGCGCCGCGGAAGCAGAGCTCTGCGCCGAGCTAGGCGACGTCTTCCTGCAGGTGCTCTTCCATGCCGAGATCGCCAGCCGCCGGGGTGCTTTCGAATTCGCGGACGTGGCGGCCAGCTTCGTGAACAAGATGCGCCAGCGCAGCCCCTACCTCTTCGACGGCACACGCACGGTCGTGCCGAGCGAAGAGCAGGAGCGTCTCTGGCGGGAGGGCAAGGCGCGCAGCCGTCGCTCCTAGCTGCTCAGTTCTACCTAGGCGCCCTGGCGCAGGGTAGAGGACAGCAGCGGGAGGTAGTCGCCCAGCTGGGAGGACAGGCCGGTGCCGCCGGTGAGCAGGGTGTCCTGCTTAACGATGCCGCACTCCAGGGCGCGGTCGGCGGTCTCGCCGGCGAACTTGGTGGCGGCCAGCTGAATGGGCGAGAAGGTCTGGCCGTTGGGGTTGAGCTCGCGCAGGTTGCGCGAGAGCTGGTTGCGGGTGGTCTCCGGGGTTAGCAGCTCGCCGGAGGTGGTGGCATCGATAGCGTGCAGGGTGGTGCGCAGGGTGTTGCAGTCGGCGCCCTTGATGAGCTGGGAGCCCAGATCCAGGATGGACGGGGCGGCCTGGGCCGCCGGGGCCAGGGCCAGGGTCAAAGCGGTAGCTGCCGCGGTCGCAGCGGCGGTAAGGCGAGAACGCATGAGAAAAGTCCTTTGGGGTGAGAAGAGAGGTTAAGGAAAAGGCCGGGGCCCGGCAGCTGGCCGGGTAGAGCCCAGATAGAACATAGCCGAGAAGTTGTTACAAAAGTTAAAAGAGTGACAAATGTTGCAAATTTGTGACCCTTTCCGCCGGTCGCGGCGCCCTCATGTCGCAGTTCGCCCCGGGCGATAGCAGGCCGGTAGGATATGACCTCGTGACTCAACGGACGGGCAAGATGGCACTGAGGGGATGCGGCTGCGCCGCGGTCCTCGCCATCGTGCTGATCGTCGCGCTGGTGGGCTGGTCACTGTCCTTTTTGGGGGCGCCCTCGCCCGTACGCAAGCTCGACCCAGTGCCGGACAACGTTCCGCCGCAATCCCCGGCAGAAGTCGCCGACATCAACGTCCACGCCCCAGGGCGCACCGCGGACAAGTTGACCTACTGGGCCCAGGATCTGTCCGAGCAGACCGGGATCCCGGCCCAGGCGCTGCGCGCCTACGGCAACGCAGAGCTTATCGCCCGGGATTCCTGGCCGGGCTGTAACTTGCGCTGGAACACGCTGGCCGGCATCGGCTACGTGGAGACCCGGCACGGCACCTACTCGGGCAACTGGTTCAAACCGTCCTCGCTGGATGACAACGGCTACCCGCAGCCGCCCATCGTCGGCATCAGCCTGGACGGGACCAACAACACGGCCGAAATCCCGGACACGGACAACGGCGAATTTGACGGCGATACCGAGTACGACCGGGCCGTCGGCCCAATGCAGTTCATCCCCGAGTCCTGGAAGCGCGTCGGGGTGGACGCCAACGGGGACGGGCACCCGGACCCGAACCAGATCGACGACGCCGCGGCCGGGGCGGCGAAATTGTTGTGTTTGGACGGACGTGACCTTTCGCACGAACAGGGGTGGGTCGCTGGTGTGCTCGCCTACAACCAATCGGGGGAATACGTGCGGAAAGTCGCCGCTGCGGCCAATTCTTATGCCATCGGCCAACCGGCTACCAGCTAGGGCGGGCATCCGGCTTGGCGGATATGGCCACGCCGCGGGCAAGTTTTCGGTAAAAATGGAAGCTAGGTAGGCGTCCCATGTTTTCGGGGCGCGCCCACATCTAACCTCTAGAGGAGTGAATTTCTAGCATGGCCGATATCCTGCACGTATTCGCACGCGAAATCCTGGATTCCCGCGGCAACCCGACCGTGGAGGCGGAAGTTTTCCTGGATGACGGTGCCCACGGGCTCGCCGGCGTCCCGTCCGGTGCTTCCACCGGTGTCCACGAGGCCCACGAGCTGCGTGACGGCGACGACCGTTACCTGGGCAAGGGCGTGACCAAGGCGGTCGAGAACGTCAACGAGGAGATCGCTGATGAGCTGGCCGGCTTCGTGGCCGATGACCAGCGCCTGATCGACCAGGCCATGATTGACTTGGACGGCACCGAGAACAAGTCCCGCCTGGGCGCGAACGCCATCCTGGGCGTGTCGATCGCTGCCGCCAAGGCTGCCGCTGAGTCCGCTGCGTTGCCGCTGTACCGCTACGTCGGTGGCCCGAACGCGCACATCCTGCCGGTGCCGATGATGAACATCCTCAACGGCGGCGCCCACGCTGACTCCGGCGTGGACGTCCAGGAATTCATGATCGCCCCGCTGGGCTTCGACTCCTTCGCTGAGGCCCTGCGCGCCGGCGCCGAGGTCTACCACGCCCTCAAGTCCGTCCTGAAGGACAAGGGCCTGTCCACCGGCCTGGGCGACGAGGGCGGCTTCGCCCCGTCCGTCGGCTCCACCAAGGAGGCCCTCGACGTCATCGTCGAGGCCATCGAAAAGGCCGGCTTCACCCCGGGCAAGGACATCGCCCTGGCCCTCGACGTTGCCTCCTCCGAGTTCTACCAGGACGGCAAGTACCACTTTGAGGGTGGCGAGCACACCGCGGAGGAGATGTCCAAGGTCTACGAGGAGCTCATCGACGCTTACCCGATCGTCTCCATCGAGGATCCGCTGCAGGAAGACGACTGGGAGGGCTACACCGCCCTGACCGCCGCCATCGGCGAGAAGGTCCAGATTGTCGGCGACGACTTCTTCGTCACCAACCCGGCCCGCCTGCAGGAGGGCATCGACAAGAAGGCCGCCAACGCCCTGCTGGTCAAGGTCAACCAGATCGGTACCCTGACCGAGACCTTCGACGCCGTGGACCTGGCCCACCGCAACGGCTACCGCACCATGATGTCCCACCGTTCCGGCGAGACCGAGGACACCACCATCGCCGACCTGGCTGTCGCCCTGGGCTGCGGCCAGATCAAGACCGGCGCCCCGGCCCGCTCCGAGCGCGTGGCGAAGTACAACCAGCTGCTGCGCATTGAGCAGGAGCTGGGCGACGCTGCCGTCTACGCCGGCCGCTCCGCCTTCCCGCGCTTCAACGGCTAAGTGCGGCTGAATCCTTAGCTTCGGCCCCGGGCATCCCCGGGGCCGTTTCTCGTCTGGGGGCTTCGCCAGGCTCCGGGGGCGCGGTCTTAAACTGCGTCCCTTTTTTAACACTCGCCCCGCCGCGCCGTTGCTGCGTGATGGGGCGGTCACGCTAGGATAGTGGCCTATATGGCACGCGAGAAGAAAACCCCCAGCAAGCGGCGCACCACCGTACCGGTAGCGTCGCGCTCTGCGGGGCGCTCCGGCCGGTCCACCGCGCGCCCGCGCCCCAAGGCAAACCGGAAGCCGGACCGCCTGGATGTCGCCGGCTTTACCGTCATCGTCGCCGTGCTGGTGGTGGTGCTGGCCGCCATCGCCGTGCCGCTGCGCAACTTCTACCAGGGGCGCTCCGAAATCGCGCGGCTGAACGAGTCCATCGCCGCGAAGGAAGCCGAAAAGGCGCAGCTGCAGGAAGAAATCGACCACTACCAGGACGAGGACTTCGTCAAGCAGGAAGCCCGTCGGCGCCTGGGTGTCATCGAACCGGGGGAGACCGCCTACCGAATCCTGGACCCGCAGATGAGCCCGGATCACTCGGTGACCACGGGCAAGGACGCCGTGGAGGAAGACCAGCCGTGGTACGCGGTGCTGTGGGACTCGCTCTCCGAGGGCGAAGAGCCGCGTTCGGTGGTTTCCGGTGGGCCGAAGGACACGGGAGCTAACCAGGACGAGACCTCCGAGGGGCCGGTCTCCTCGGCCGTGGAAGAGGCCATCGAGGAATCCCATAACTCCCCGGAGCAGCCGGATCCCGTGGACCAAGGCGCGGATTACGCGCCGCAGTAACGCCCCGCGCTCACGCCGGTGGGGTGTTCGTGAGACAATAGCGTCTATGACCGTGACAGATAAGGACCTCGCCACCGTCGGCCAGCAACTGGGCCGTACTCCGCGGGGTGTGCTGGAAGTTTCCTACTACACCCCGGACGGCCAACCCGCCGTCATCAAGACCGCCCCCAAGCTGGAGGACGGTACCCCGTTTCCCACGCTGTACTACCTGACGGATCCCCGCCTGACCGCGGAGGCCTCCCGCCTCGAGGTCGCCCACGTCATGAAGTGGATGGAAGCGCGACTGGCTGACGAGGCCGACTTGGCCCGCGATTACCGCGCCGCCCACGAGCACTACCTGGCCGAGCGCAACAAGATTGCCGACCTGGGCACTGATTTCTCCGGCGGCGGGATGCCCGACCGCGTCAAGTGCCTGCACGTTCTGATCGCCTACGCGCTGGCCGAAGGCCCCCAGCACTTCCGCCTGGGGACGGAGGCAGTGGCGCTGGCCGCCGAGCACGGCGAACTGCGCGGCAGCGCCATCCCGGATGAGTGGCCGAGCGTGGCCGACCTGGGCATCGATATGGAACAGTTCGACTTCTCCAATACCTAAACCTGGCCCATAACCTCCTCGTTTACCCGCTCGAACAACTCGCCTAAGGACACGACACCAGCATGACTCGCGTAGCAGCAATCGACTGTGGCACCAACTCCATCCGCCTGCTTATCTCCGATGTGCAGCCCGGCGGCAAAGTCAAGGATGTAACCCGGACTATGGAAATCATCCGCCTGGGCAAAGGCGTGGACGCGACCGGGGAAATCTCCCAGGAGGCTTTGGGCCGCGCCCGCGACGCGCTCGAGCAATTCGTCCAGCAGATGAAGTTCGAGCAGGTCAAGAAAGTGCGGATGGTCGCCACCTCGGCGACGCGCGATGCGAAGAACCAGCAGGAATTTTTCGATCTGACCGCGGAGCTCCTCGGCGAGATCGAACCCGGAGCCTGCGCGGAGGTCATCACCGGGGAAGAGGAGGCGCGGCTGTCCTTCAACGGCGCGGTTAGCGACTTGGCTCCGGAGCGCGCCCCGTTCTGTGTGATCGACTTGGGCGGCGGCTCCACGGAGTTCATCGTCGGCGACGAGGACGGCGCCATCGACAGCTCGCACTCGGCACAGATGGGCTGCGTGCGCATCACCGAGCGCATCATGCCCTCCGATCCGCCGTCGGAGACCGAGATCGAAATCGCCAAGGACTTCGTCGCGGACAAGATGGAGGAAGTCTCCCGGCTCGTCAACGTCGATAAGGCCCAGACCTTCGTGGGCTGCGCCGGCACGTTTACCACCCTGTCGGCCCTGGCCCAGGGGCTGGAGCGCTACGACGCCGATGCGATCCACGGCACCGAGCTGCGCTTCGACGCCCTGCGCGTGCTTTTGGACCAGCTCATGCACACCCCGGCCGATGAACGCGCCCTGAACCCGGTGATCCACCCCGGCCGTGCCGACGTCATCGGCGGCGGCTCAGTGGCGGTCGAGGGGATCATGAACCTCATCGAGAAGCACAACGATGCCCGCTCCTTCGTCGTCTCCGAAAAAGACATCCTCGACGGCATCATCGCTGGCCTCGTCGCCGGCATGGATGCCACCGACAGCTAGCCCTTCGCAACGGAGCCTAGGCAACGGGTCTCAAGCAACCAGCCCCGGGGTCGTGCGACCCGGTTTCCATCCCGGCCCTGTTGTGAATTAGACTCAATAGGGTTGCACAGCCCCTATAGCCCAATCGGCAGAGGCAGTTGACTTAAAATCAATTCAGTGTGGGTTCGAGTCCCACTGGGGGCACCACTACCAGCGGAAACACTCCGCCGGCACCACGGGAACCGCGCTTTCCGTCAATAAGGAGTCCAAAAATTGCGCGATTTCGATGGGGTAGCAGCCCTTGGCGCCCCCCAGCTGAGCCAATAGCTAAAGCCGAGGCTCCATCTGTAGCGGGTGCCCCTGCGCGATAAAAGTTCCGCAGGTCGCAGAGCCGTTGCTCCCGCCAACTGGTTTTTCAAGTTGACAGCGCCGCAAATGTCCAGCATTGTTGACTTATCACGATTATGCCGCCCGCCCCTTGTCAGGGGCGTGCGGCCCTTTTTAATTTGTTTTTCCAGGAGGTTGCCGGATGACCAGGCCCGATCCGCGTTCCCGCTCCCTGTCAGGGGAGACCACGCTCATTATTTCGGTGCTCGCACTGACCACATTTGTGATGCTGCTGAATGAGACCGCCCTGTCGGTGGCCCTGCCGTCCATCATGACGGAATTCGACGTCACCTCCGCGGTCGCGCAATGGCTGCTGACTGGCGTGCTGTTGACCATGGCCATCATGATGCCGATGACCGGGTGGATCCTGGATCGCTTTACGACGCGTTCGGTGTACTTCTTTGCGGTCGGTGCCTTCCTTATTGGTTCTGTCGTCGCGGCCTTCTCTCCGACGTTCGTGATTCTGCTGGGCGGCCGTGTCCTGCAGGCCGTGGGTACCGCTATCCTCCTGCCGTTGCAGATGACCGTCGTGATGACCGTGGTTCCGCCGAAAGTGCGCGGTACCGTCATGGGCGTTATTGCGATCGTCATGGCAGTCGGCCCGGCCCTGGGACCGACGTTCGCCGGTGCCGTGATGTCCGTATCCACCTGGCACACCACGTTCTGGATCATGGCCGCCCTCGTCGCCGTCGCCGCGGCCTTTGCGGCCTGGAAGCTGCGTAACGTAAGCGAGCTCAAGCGCGCCCCGCTCGACGTCGTGTCCGTGGTGCTTTCCGCCATTGCCTTCGGCGGGCTGGTCTACGGCCTGTCCTCGGTGGGCGTGCTCATCGACGGCGGCGACGGTGCGGGCGTCGTCATCGGTGTGTCCATCGCCGGCGTTATCGGCCTGGCACTGTTTATCTGGCGCCAGCTCGCCCTGGCTCCGAGCGGCCGCGCCCTGCTGGACCTGACCCCGCTGACGGTCAAAAACTTCGTCGTGGCCATCATCGTCATCGTGCTCTTCCAGGCCGCGATGCTGGGCATGGCCAACACTCTGCCGCTCTACCTCCAGGGCGCGCTGCTGACCACCGCGCTGGTCGCCGGCCTGGCCTCCTTGCCGGGCGGCCTGGTGGAGACGGTGCTTTCTCCTATTGCCGGCGCCTTCTACGACCGCGTCGGGCCCCGCCCGCTGGTCGTCCCCGGCACCCTGATCGGCGCGGCCGCGCTGCTGTGGATGGGCACGGTCAGTGAGGAATCCCCGGTCTGGCTGCTGGTGGTGCAGTACACGATCTTTGGCGTCGCCATGGCGCTGTCCCTGACCCCGCTCATCACCACGGCGTTGTCTTCTCTGCCGTCCGAAATCTACTCGCACGGTTCCGCCATCCTCAACACCCTGCTCCAGCTGGCTGGCGCGGCCGGTATCGCTGTGATGATTGCCATCATCGGCCACGTCGCCGGTGCCGGGGGAGGCACCCGTGCCGCCCAGGGCGACGGCGCGGCCACCGCCTTCATGGTCTGTGGCGGCCTGCTAGTAGTCGCTGTTATCGCCGCGCTGTTCCTGCGCAAGCCCGAGGACCACGGTGAGGTCAAGACGGTGGATAGCGCTGAGCCGGCCTAAAAACCGCGGCTAGCAAGACCCAAAAACAATGCTGAGGCCTTAAGAGGCAGATGCAGCAGGCGTTGCTGAATACGGAAAAGACCAGCCAATAGGCTGGTCTTTAGTTTGCTTAAACCCACTAGCTCCCGGCCGGAAGCCGGGGCGGACTAGAGCGGACTAGCTCAGGAACTGGCGAACCTGGGCAGGCAGCAGGTCGAGCAGCTGCTGCGGCAGAGCCTTGGTGAAGGCCATGGCGCCGCCCACGACCGCGATGATGCCGACCACGGCTGCGAGGATCCCGCCGACGCTAGAACCGCTCAGGGAAGAAAGGGAGGATGCCGAAGAGGCGGAGGAGGTAGAGGAGCCGGAGGACTGAGACGGCTGCTCGTCGTCCTGGCCCTGGTCGCCCTCGCAATCGGTGGTGCGGGTGTTTTCCACAGCCCGGAAAGGAATACCTTCGGTCACGCCGTCATCGGCCCAGAGGAAGACGGTGGTTTCCTCCTGCTTGCCGTCGGTGCACTCGCCGGCAAAGGTGTGGGTGGCGAAGCCCTCGTTGGCTACATTGTCCATCTCGGTCGGACGGGCCTGGACCTCGGAGGCTGCCTTCCACTCGCCGTCAGCCTGGGTCAGCTCGATGGACGCGCCTTCGCAGACCTCGTCGCACAGGGCGCGCAGGACACCGGATTCGGTGTCGTAGTCCAGCGCCATGACGCCTTCGAAGGGGGACTCGTAGCGCTGCTTGAGAACCGGGGCGTCGCCGGACAGGTCGACGAAGAGGACCTCGCCGTTAGCCTCGACACCGACCGCGAACTCGCCGCCGCCCAGAGCAGAAATGGCTTCCAGGCCGGAGTTGGCGCCGATTTCGCCGGTGAACTCGGACAGGTTCCATTCCTGCTCGGCGGCCAGGTCCCCGCCCTCGCTGGTCGGCGCAGCGAAGTGGAGTACGGACGGGCGGGAGACATTCTTGGATGCGTTGTCGCGCTCGGTGGCGACGTAGAGGGAGCCGTCCTCGGCAACGGTAATGCCCTCGGTATCCGGCAGGCCGCTGCCGTCCGGGTACTTGAGGTTCCACTGACCGGCGACGGTGTAGCTGCCGCTGTCAACGTCGTAGTCGAGCGCCATCAGGCCGCCCTCGTCGTTGTTGACAACCCAGGCGCGCCCGTCGGCGTCGAAGTCGATGCCGGAGAAGTCTTCGATAGCTAACTCCTCGCCGAGATCAACGTCCTTGATGGTCTGCGGGTCGAAGGGCCACTCCGTATCCGCAACCGGCTCGGTCTCGCCCTCGGCGATATTGGTGGCATCGCGGGTCGGCTCGCCGGTCACGGCGAATTCGCCAGTCATGTCCGGAACGCGGCCCCAGGTGGTGGCAGCGTGGCCTTCCCAGGTGGTCTCCTCGACGAGCTGGCTTTCGGCGTCAAAGAGGTGAACCGAGTCGTTGCCGCCTAGGCCAAAGCCGTCGTCTTCCAGGTCCGTGTAGAAGCTGAAGTAGCCGCCGGATTCAATCTCGGTGCCTTCCGGGAAGACGATTGGGGTGTGGTCGTCATCGTCATCCAGGATTGACCAGCCGCTGATGTCTACCGAGTTCACCTCGTCGATGTTGGCTAGCTCAACCCAGTCACCGACTGGGTCGCCGTTGGACTCCACCTCGTTGATAACGACAGGGGACTCGGAGTCTCCTGCGCCAGGGCGGTGGGGACGGACAGAGCACTGAAGGTCATCGTGGCGGCGACGGTAGCCGGTAGCCAACGACGGCGGGAAACTGCAGACATGGGCAGGGTTCCTTGCTTATAGGGACAGAGAGAAAAGAGCAGACAACACCTTAAGTGCCAGTGGTAGCCGGGGCCCGACAACGAGGTAAACACTAGGCAAACGCTGAGTTTGTAGCCCCAAAATTGGATACAGGCACGCCTCAGTAACTGCTTGGTTAGCTATCTGGAACTGCTCTGGGGCCTACACGCATTCGCCCGGGGGACGACATCGAAGATTAGGGACTCGCTTTAGACATGCGCGCGATGGTGACCCGGCGACGGCCCCAACGGTCCCGACATTCTGGACGAAAGCGGCGTCGAGCGCCGTGACCTGACCACCTCCGTCGCTGGCAACGGCTCGGTCGACGGCGTGCCGATGACGCTGACGATGAACCTCATCGACATCACCAACGACAACCAGCCGCTGGCCGGCGCCGCAGTCTACGTCTGGCACTGTAACGGTGCGGGGGAGTACTCCATGTATTCCGATGGCGTGACGGATCAAACCTGGCTGCGTGGCGTCCAGGTCACTGACGATGCCGGTACCGTGACCTTCGATTCCATCGTCCCGGGCTGCTATAGCGGGCGCTGGCCGCACATCCACTTCGAGGTATTCACCAGCATTGATGAGATCACTGATGCTTCTAACTCCGTGCTGACCTCGCAGATTGTCGTGCCGGAAGAGGTCGCGCGTGCCCGTTACGACGACGATACCTATGCGGGCTCGCTCGACAACTCCAACAAGATAACCCTGGAAACCGACAACGTATTCTCCGACGGCTGGGACGCGCAGACCCCTGCGGTATCTGGCTCGAGGTCGGCCGGTTATCGGCTGGAGATCGATGTGCCCGTCGATGCCACCGACAAGGCCACCGGTGGCGGGCAAACGCCTGCCGCGGGCGGTGGCCCGGGCCAAGGCGGCCCCGGCGAAGGTGGCGGCACACCCCCGGAGCCACCGAGCAACTAGAATTTTGGGTATAAGTCAACAGAGTGGGAACTTTCTGGAAACGCGACGCGTTGATCCTAGTGACCAGACCCTAGACTCCTAGACATATTCCCAAAAGGAAAGGAAGCGGGATTCCCTTGCGCAGTAACAACCCGGTAATGAACACGCTTGCCACTTCGGAGCAACAATCTTCGAATGGCTACAACGACCCGCAGGCTTACGGCCAGGCTCCTGAGCGCCCGATGACTGTCGATGACGTCGTCACCAAGACGGGTATCACGCTCGGCGTCATTATCGCCTTGGCAGTCGTCAACTTCGGAATCGCCGTGGTTACCGGTGATGCCTCGCTGTCGATGATCCTGACGCTGGTCGGCGGCATCGGCGGTTTCATCACCGTTCTGGTCGCCACCTTCGGCAAGAAGTGGGACTCCGCAATCGTCACCCTTATCTACGCTGCTTTTGAGGGCCTGTTCATCGGCGGGTTCTCCCTGCTGATTTCCGGCTACTTCACCGTGGGCGGCTCCGACGCCGGCGCCCTCATCGGCCAGGCCATCCTGGGCACCGTCGGCGTCTTCCTGGGCATGCTCTTCGTTTACAAGACCGGCGCGGTCAAGGTCACCCCGCGTTTCCGCAAGATTGTCTCCGGCGCCATCATCGGCGTCTTCGTGCTGGTCATCGGTAACCTGCTGCTGGCGCTGTTCACCGGCAACAACCCGCTGCGCGACGGCGGCACCCTGGCGATCATCTTCTCCATCGTCTGCATCGTCCTGGCTGCCCTGTCCTTCATGAACGACTTCGACCTGGCCGACCGCCTCATCCGCGCAAACGCACCGGCGTCGCACGCCTGGGGCGTGGCCCTCGGCCTGGCCGTCACCCTGGTCTGGCTCTACACCGAGATTCTGCGCCTGCTGAGCTACTTCCAGAACCGCTAGCTTGCACCACGCTTTCTGCCTACCGCCTTTCCCCGTTTGGGGAGGGGCGGTTTTGTGTTTCCGGCAACCCCGCGGTTTGGCCGGTTTTACCGGTTCTGCGGCTCAGGTGCGCCCTTCGCGGTCACGGGCTGGCAACAGGTGCGCTGCTCGCGATTCTCGGTGAGCGCGAAGGGTTCATTGGGCATCGCCGTTATTGCACGCGATTAGTGGCTGAGTGCTGGACATGGCAGGACATGTCAGTCAAGCTGTTGTGATAAACCTACAGGCACTAGACAGGTTGGCTTTGGTAGCCCATGTGTTGAGACCCCATGAGCTGCGAAAGAAGCGCAGAATTCCCCGCAGGCTTATGACATCTATGTAATTCCGGGTACACCCGTTTCTTCAAGCGCCAGTTGGTTTGAACATGGAGTGGCTCACTTTCATGCAGTTTTCAAACCGCAAATGGCCTGCACCTACGCTGTCAACTTTCTGTAAAAGGACTAGCGCGCAGACACCAGCTGAAACCGGCCGCAGAAAAAAGTTTGACGGCTCGGGAAGACAAAATTTCGATGTTCATGCAAACTGGGTACCGAGGCCGCCGCTAAGGGGCACGAGGGAGAGCCGACAAGGAGCTTCCAAGTGCTTCGCCCCGGTAATAAAAGCCAAGCTCGGGGTAGCTTTTGTTGCTGGGGTGGCGGTCTCACACGTTGAGGTGGGGCACGCAGAAAGATCGGGGGGATCACATGGTTAGAAAGGTACTGAGCAGCGTGGCACTAGCCACAGCCTTTCTCGCCGGGGGTTGTTCCGGAGTCGGTTTCTCTGAAACAGGCTCGGAGCTTTCTGCCGAGGATGAGCACAACACCGTTGGTGCCGAGGGGGCGGCGTCCGAGCCCGCGGATGTTGCATCCGACGCAGAACCCCACAGCTCAAACTCCGAGTCCACGAAGTCCTTGCTTCCTCCACTAGGGGAGCCGGACTTTATGGCCCCGGGGTTTGAGCTCTTTCAGCTTTGCAAGGAAATTTCACAAGAAGAATTCGAAAAGGCCGGGTTCGGTCCACGTTGGGACACCATGGATGCTTTCAGCAACGAGATCTGCATGTTTGGGGAATCTAGGGCTGACTTGGTTGTCGCTTCGGTAGCTGAGGCGTCGAACAATTGGGACCCTGAGTATGAGCCTGTAAGAGGAGCAGCGGAAGAAATCAGCGGAAAAGTATCCGAAGATCGGTGCACCATAAGCATCGATACTGTTGGTGGCTCTGTGACTGTCCAACATATCAAACAGCAAGATGTAGCTCTCGAAGAGCGATGCGAAAGAACAAGAGAATTAGTTAGCAATTTAACGGGGGATGAGTTTTATGGAACTGAGCGCTGATTCGCTTTTTGAAAGCCAACAAAGAATGTTGCAGGTCAAGGACCGCGTCGATAGCTTGCGCCACTTCGGTTTCGACGTCTTAGACTTCGGCTTCTCGCCCATTACTGGCATTGACCGGACGGGGGATATCCACGGGCGGGCGGTGCATATGGACCCGGCGTCGGCGTTTAGTACTTTGGAGAAGTTTGCGGGCCAGTTGGGGTGGATGGCCTCGGTGCTGGGGGATGAGGCGCAGGGCTTCGAACAGCAGGAGGATGCGAATGCTCATGGCCTGGATATTGCGGATGCTGGCGGGGCGGTAGGTAAGTCGGCGATGCCGATTGTGAACCAGCCGGAGCCCGGCTACAGTCCGTTTAGCTTTGTGCCGCCGGTGGTGAATACGGGGTCGTCGATGTTTGGCCTGGTCCAGGGCTTCTTGTTTACGAATATGGGCCGGATTAGCAACACGATTCATCGCTGGCAGCAGTTCGCGTCTCGGGTCAATGGGATCTCCAACGAGATGGATGCGCTGGCGGGGCAGCTGCAGTCGCGCAACCAGTCGGAGACCACGGACCGGGCCGCGGCCAAGATTCGGGAGGTCGCGGCTACGGGTCGGCAGTTCGCGGCTAATGCGACGGTGATGGCGGGGAAGAACTCGACCATGCTGGCGGGCCTGCAAGCCGACCAGGTAGTGGCGTCAGTTGATTGGGGAACGGTTCTTTCTATCCCGGACCCGGTGGCGCGGAAAGCGGCGGAGCAGGCGATGCTGCTCAAGCACCAGGGGATTTTGCAGAATATTGTGCTGCAGTCCATGCCCATCCAGCACAGCCTGATGGACCAGGCCCCGGCCAGCGGTGGTGGGGACCTGCACTTGGGGATGGGGGCCGTGGATGGAAACGGGCAGCGCTATTCCACCGAGGGAGTCACACTGCCACAGCAGATGCAGGAGCTTATGAACCGCCCGGGCGTGGGCCCGGGCTCCTTCGAAGTCGCAGACGGCCAGATTAGTGCGGTCGACGGGGTGGGCCTGGACGCCGCGACGCGGCAGGAGATGCGCGATGCCGCCCACCGCGGCAGCCAGTGGCTGGCCGACCACGGGCTGATTCCGGCCGGGGATTCGGCGTTCAGTGGCGGGCAGATGGCAACGCACGCGGCCAACGTGGCGGCGCCGAGTATGCCGGGCGCGGTGGTGCCGGGTGCATCGGCAGCAGGTGGTGTAGCGACACCGGCCGGTGCGCCGGGCACTGTCACCCCGGCCGGGGCGTGGGCCGCACCAGGCGCCGGTCGACCGGGGATTGGGGCAGCGGGCGGTGGCCTGGCCGGAAGCAACCGCGGGGCGGCCTTCTTGCCGGGGAGTGCCTTCGGAGGGATGACCACGGCGGCGCCGGGTGCGGCCGGCGGTTCCGGCCATGGTTCAGCCGGAGCGCGCGGTGGCCTGCGCGGCGGGGTGCCGGGGGCTGCTGGCATCGCTGGTGTCCCGGGAGCGGCCGGCGGTGGCCTGGGCGCTGGTGCCGGGGCTGGTTCGGGTGCCGGCGGTGCCTACGGGCAGAGCCCGGCGCAGCAAGCCAACAAGGCTGCGGCCGGGGCGTCGCAGAATGGCCGGGCAGGAGGCATCGGCCGCGGAATGGCGCCCATGATGGGCATGCACCGCGGGGGACACTCGTCGAAGGAGTCCTCGCGGTCGGTGCGCGCGGTCGTAACCGAGGTCGAAAAGGACCCGAACCGGCTAGCGCTGCTGGGCCAGCGGCCGGCGGTCGTCCCCGGCGTTATTGGTGCCTGGGTGCGCGAAGACTAGGTTCTGTTAGGTCTTTTAGTCCCTTAGCTGGACAACAAAACCGCCCCGCGGGAGTGCGTGTGTACTCCGGCGGGGCGGTGGTGTTTAGGGGGAGATTAGTTCTCGCCGACGACTTCGCCGTCGACGGTGATCTCCGTGAAGGTCAGGCCCTGCGGGGACTCGGCCGGGCGGGAGAGGACGACCTCGACCTCTTCGGTGTTGGCGCCGCCGGCGCGGGTGCCGGTGCCGCGGGCGGAGTCATTGTCCCACTCGGTCCACTCGATGTTGGTGATGGAGTCGGTGGTGTCCTCGCAGTCCAGAGCGATGGAATCCGGCTCAGCGACGGCGATGGACTCGCAGGTCAGGTGGCGCGGGGCGCCGGCCGCGGCCAGGGTCGGCTGAGCCGAGGAGGGCTCAGCGGTGGTGCTGGCGGAAGAACCCGCGCCGGACTCGGCGGCGGAGCTGGACGGCTCAGCGCGGTCGGTGAAGGTCGAGGCGTTGTCGATCTTCTCCTCGGACGGGTTCTCGTGCGGCGGGTGGCAGGCAGCAAGGCCCAGGGCGGAGACTACGGCGAGGCCGGCGGTAGCGAGGCGAGAAAACTTCTTCATGGGGAGTGCTCTTTTCTGAGTTAGGGGGATCGCAGAAATGTGGATTAAGACTGCTGGCGCGGGGTAGCGGCCTTAGCAGAATCATACGGCTTGGCCGACAGGATCGTGACCGAATTGGTCTTGCCGCTCGGAGCGGTGTATTCGCGGGTCTCACCCTCGTGAGCGCCCAGGATGGCAGCGCCCAGCGGGGACTGCTCAGAGTAGGTCTCCAGGTCCTTGTTGTCGGAGGCGGCAGCGCGGGTACCGATGAGGAAGGTTTCCTTGTCGTCCTCGTCGCCGTTGTAGTAGACGTGCACCACGGAACCGATGTGGGCCACGCCCTCCTCGACGCCGGAGCGCTCCGTGGTGGAGTTGGCCAGCACCTCGGAGATCTGCTTGATGCGGGCCTCTTCCTGGTCCTGCATCTCACGGGCGGCGTCGTAGCCGGCGTTCTCCTTGAGGTCGCCCTCTTCGCGGCGCTCGTTGATCTCGGCGGCAACGACGGGGCGGTGATCGATAAGCTCCTGGAGCTCTGCCTCCAGCTTGGCCTTGGTCTCCGGCGTGATGTACTGCTTTTGCTGTTCAGCCATGGTGCACCTTCCCTAAATTCATCTCAGATTGTTCACCGTGCCACTACCTGGCCGGTGGTAAATGGTGGGGTCGGCCGGCGAAAAAGAAACAGGCACGGTCGACCCACGTAGCGCCCCGAATTTTAGCACAGCGGCTAGGCCGCACTTGTGTGCGTCCCCCAAGATTGGGGCCAGCGGGTCCCGCCGCACGGCGGAGTAACGGTAGCGGCGTGGGAGCCGGGATTATTCGGCGTATTCGGGGTTGTCGACGTCGAGGTAGGCCGGGATCTGGCTCGAGCAGCCGTAGACGCCGCCGGCGACGGCGCGGTCATTGGTGGGGATATCGACCGCGATGCGCATGCTGTCCTTACCGTTGGCAGGGATGGGGATTTCGCGCCGGCCGACCTCGGCCTTGGAGTAGTCATAGGCCTGGACGATGCAGTATGCGGCCTCGTCAGGGGAGTTGCGGGTGACATCCGCCCACACGCGCAGGGTGTGATCGTCGCGGATTTCGTGGGTGACGTAGGAGATTTCCGCGTTGACCTTTTCTTGCTGCATGAAATACTGCACGCCGTAGAAGATCATGGCCAGGATGATCGCGCCGATGACGAGGGCGATTGCCTTGCCCGTGAAATCCTTCGGGGCGGTGCGGGTGCGGGTGCCGCCGTAGCGGGCCGACAGGACCGTGCTCGTGGGCCGTGCTGCCGATGCCCCACGCGGGGCGCGCTGGTCTCCTCCGGAACTCATGAGCCACAGTCTAGTCAGAGTGCCCGGCGTTCGGGAATTCGCCGTCATCGCTTAGGATAGATCCCCATAGGCTCAGGCGGTTGAACGTTCGCGCCCCGCACGCGGGCGCCACGCACCGGATCTGAGCCGGACGGTAAATCTACGATTGAGGATGTTTTAGCACGTGACTGGATTGCGTCTGTTAGCTATTCACGCCCACCCGGATGACGAGTCATCGAAGGGCGCGGCCACCACCGCCAAGTACGCCGCCGAAGGCGACGAGGTGCTGGTGTTGACCTGTACCGGTGGCGAGCGCGGCGACATCATCAACCCGGCGATGGACAAGCCGGGCATTAAGGAGCGGATGAAGCAGGTCCGCCGCGAGGAGATGGCCGCTGCCGCCCAGGCGCTGGGCGTTAAGCACCACTGGCTCGGCCACGTCGACTCCGGCCTGCCCGGGGACCCGTGGACCGAGGACATCCAGGCGCTACTGCCGGAGGGCTGCTTCGCCGCGCTGGACGATGCCGTGGTGGCCCAGGAATTCGTCCGCGTCATCCGCTCCTTCCGCCCCCACGTCATCGTCACCTACGACGAGAACGGCGGCTACCCGCACCCGGATCACCTGATGGTGCACCGGGCCTCGATGATCGCGTGGGAAAAGGCCGGGGATCCGGGCTACCACCCGGAGCTCGGCGAGGCCTGGGAGCCGCTGAAGCTGTACTACTCCCACGGGTTTATCTACCAGCGGATGAAGATCTTCCACGAGATGCTGCTCAAGGAGGGCAAGACCAGCCCGTACGCCCCGATGATGGCGCGCTGGGACGAAGGCTTCGGCGATATTATGGCCAGGGTTACCACTCAGGTAGAATGTAGTGAGTACTTTGCCAACCGCGAGGCCGCCCTGCGGGCGCACGCGACGCAGATTGACCCGGCCGGCGCTTTCCTCGCGACCCCGGTTGCGGTGCAGCAGAAATACTGGCCGACCGAGGAATTCGAGCTGGCGCGCACGCGGGTGTCCACGTCGCTGCCGGAAAACGACTTGTTCGCCGGGATTTCTGCGGACAGCGAACGCTAACCGCGCAGCACACGCTTCTTGCCCCGCGTAGTGAGCAGTATTATTGAACCTATCGGGCATTTCTAACCAGGAGGACGAAGCCCCTATGAGTATCAGCGATCACGTGATTTACGCCGCCAGCGACCCCAGCTTCATGCTGCTGGCCCAAGGCGGCTCCGACGGCCCGGTCGGGCCGGAGTTCGGTAAGGCCTCGCCCATCGGCCTGCTGATCCTCGCCATCATGGGCGTCTTCGTCATCATGGCGGGGGGGTTCTTCCACCGCCGCTACTCCCGTTTCCGCCGCCGCACCCTCTTTGCCGAGGCGCACGGCATCGATCCCTTCGACAAGGAGACGCTGGACGCGGCCATGGCAGAGGCCGGGGTCCTCGACCGTCGCAAGTCCTCGAAATTCTAGACATTCAACCGCATTTGGCTCGAGAGAGGCAATAGCCAGCTACACTAAGGGCGTGAATTTCGTGCCAGCTTTGCTCTACCCGCTCTACGAAGCCCGGCTCCTGCGGGGGCTCAAGGGCAAACCCCAGCCTAAGCACGTCGCGATCATGGCGGACGGCAACCGCCGGTGGGCACGGGAAGCTGGTTTTACCGACATCAGCCACGGGCACCGGCAGGGGGCCAAGAAGATCGGCGAGATGATCTCTTGGTGCGCCGATACCGAGGTGGAAGTTGTCACTATTTATCTGCTTTCGACGGAAAACCTCAAGCGCCAGGAGGCGGAGGTCAAGCTCCTCTTCGACATCATCTCGGATGTGGTAGAGACCCTCTCGACGGGCGATCTGGGCTGCCAGGTCCGCTTGGTCGGGCACTTAGACCTACTGCCGGACCCCGTCGTCGATCGCATGCGCCAGGCCGCCGAAAAGACGCAGGATAACTCCGGGGTCATCGTCAACGTGGCCGTCGGCTACGGCGGCCGGCAGGAGATCGTCGACGCCGTCCAAGACTTGGTGCGCGCGGAGGCGGCCGAGGGCACGACCGCGGAGGAGATGGCTGAGCGCGTGACCGCCGAGTCCATCTCGCACCACCTCTACACCAAGGGGCTGCCGGACCCGGACCTGGTCATCCGCACTTCGGGCGAGCAGCGCCTGTCCGGCTTCCTGCTCTGGCAGGCGGCCTATTCCGAAATCTGGTTCACGGACACGTACTGGCCGGCCTTCCGCAAGCTCGACTTCCTGCGCGCGCTGCGTGACTATTCGCAGCGCTCCCGCCGCTTCGGCAAGTAGGACGGGGAGTTCAGCGCGGAGTTTTGTTTAAAGCTTGCGCATGCGCACTTGCTCGACCAGGTGGTTCGGGCCCTTGGTGAGCACCAGGGAGGCCCGCACGCGGGTCGGCAGGATGTTTTCTACCAGGTTGGGCAGGTTAATCGACTGCCAGATCTCGCGGGCCTGGGCCGCGGCCTCGGGGTCTTCCAGCCCGGCGTAGTGGGCGAAGTGAGCGCCCGGCTTGCGGAAGGCCGTGTGGCGCAGCCGCAGGAAGCGATCGATGTACCACTGTTCGATGACGCTGGTGCGGGCGTCGACGTAGACCGAGAAATCGATCAGGTCGGAGACCATTAGCGTCGGGCCGGTCTGCAGCACGTTGAGGCCTTCCAGGATGAGGATGTCGGGCTGCTCGATGACCTGCTGCTCGTCCGGCAGGATGTCGTAGACCACGTGGGAGTAGACGGGGGCCTTGACCTGCGCGGCGCCGGACTTGACCTCGGTGACAAAGCGCAGCAGCGCGCGCCGGTTATAGGACTCGGGGAAGCCCTTGCGTTGCATCAGGCCGCGTTCCTTGAGCACCTTGGTGGGGTAGAGGAAGCCGTCGGTGGTCACCAGGCTGACCTTCGGGTGGTGCTCCCAGCGCTGCAACAGCACCTGGAGCAGGCGCGCGGTGGTGGACTTGCCGACGGCCACGGAGCCAGCCACGCCGATGACGAACGGGACGTTGGCGGGCGGATTGCCCAGGAATTGTTCGGTGGCGGCCGTGAGCTTCTGCCGGGCCTCGACCTGCATGTGGATGAGACGCGACAGCGGCAGGTAGACGTCTGCGACCTCGTTAAGGTCGATGTTCTCCCCGAGGCCGGATAGCTTGGCTACCTCTTCTTCGGTCAGCACCTGGGGCATAGATTTGCGCAGCTCGCGCCAGGAATCTCGGTCGAAGTTCAGGTAGGGGCTGGGGTCATGCGTGCGCGCCATAGCCCCTATTGTTCCAAAGCTCCCTTCAAGCGGGTGTAAACGGGTAGCGGGAAACGCCGAACTAAACGGGAAAGTACTCACTTTCGTTAAGATAAGTGGCACGCCTAATACAACCCCGGGGCGTTCGGCTTTTGAGCGGGCCGGGGAGTGGCGGGTGAGTTTAGCCCCACAAGGAAGGTACGGAAGAATTTCTATGACTGCTTCGAATAACGCGGACGTTCGCTACCAGGAGCTGCGTGAGCTGGATCCGGACACGCACGCGGCGATCACCGGTGAGCTCGCCCGACAGCGAGACACCCTGGAGATGATTGCCTCCGAGAACTTCGTCCCGCGCGCGGTCCTGCAGGCCCAGGGCTCGGTGCTGACCAACAAGTACGCGGAGGGCTACCCGGGTCGCCGCTACTACGGCGGCTGTGAGCACGTCGACGTGGTCGAGGACCTGGCGCGCGACCGGGCGAAGGAAATCTTCGGCGCGGAGTTCGCCAACGTGCAGCCGCACTCCGGCGCCCAGGCCAACGCCGCGGTCCTGGCCGCGCTGGCCGAGCCGGGCGACAAGATCCTCGGCCTGTCCCTGGCCCACGGCGGCCACCTGACCCACGGCATGAAGCTGAACTTCTCCGGCAAGCTCTACGACGTCGCCGCCTACGAGGTGGACCCGGAGACCATGCGCATCGACATGGACAAGCTGCGCGAGCAGGCCCTGGAGGTCAAGCCGAAGGTCATCATCGCCGGCTGGTCCGCCTACCCGCGCACCCAGGACTTCCAGCGCTTCCGCGAGATCGCCGACGAGGTCGGCGCTTACCTGTGGGTCGATATGGCCCACTTCGCGGGCCTGGTCGCGGCCGGCCTGCACCCGTCGCCGGTGCCGTATGCAGACGTGGTCACCACCACCGTCCACAAGACCCTGGGCGGCCCGCGCTCCGGCATGATCCTGGCCAAGCAGGAGCTCGCCAAGAAGCTGAACTCGAACGTCTTCCCGGGCCAGCAGGGCGGCCCGCTGATGCACGTCATCGCGGCCAAGGCCATCGCCATGAAGATCGCCGGCACCCCGGAGTTCAAGGAGCGCCAGGAGCGCACCCTGGAGGGCGCGAAGATTATCGCCGAGCGCCTGACCCAGGACGACGCCAAGGGCGCGGGCATCGACGTGCTCACCGGCGGCACCGATGTGCACCTGGTGCTGGTCGACCTGCGCAACTCGGAGGTCGATGGTCAGCAGGCGGAGGACCTGCTGCACGAGGTCGGCATTACCGTCAACCGCAACGCCGTGCCGAACGATCCGCGCCCGCCGATGGTGACTTCGGGCCTGCGCATCGGTACGCCGGCGCTGGCCACCCGTGGCCTGGACGCGGAGGCATTCACTGAGGTCGCCGACATCATCGCCACCACTCTGGTGGAAGGCGATAAGGCGGACAAGCAGGCGCTGCGCGCCCGCGTGGAGGAGATTACCAAGCAGTTCCCGCTGTACGAGGGACTCGAGGACTGGAAGCTGCTCTAAGGATTGGGGCCTGCAGCTAGGCTCAGCGAGGGCCTAGCTGCAGCTTTTATTCGGACGCCTCGTTGGCGCCCGAGTGGTTGTCGCGTTCCTGGGCGTGCTGCGTGCGCGCGGCGCGCAACCACTCGGGCTGGTTTTCCAGCAGCTCCTTGATCTGGGCTGTGGTCAGCGGGGCGTCCATGTCGTTCTTTTTCAGCGAGGTCACCGAAATGCCCAGCTTCTGGGCGACCACGGGGCGCGGGTGCGGGCCCTCGCGCCGCAGGGTGGCAAGCCACTCCGGAGGATTGTGCTGGAGCTCGCGGAGCTCGGCGTGGGTGACCGCGCCGGATTGGAAGGACTCCGGGGTGGCCGGCAGGTAGATGCCAAGCTTCTTCGCCGCGGTCTGCGGGCGCATGGCGGTGCCAGAGGGCTGCTGCGGGGAATCTTTTTGGTAATCAGTCACAAGGATAACGGTAGCACTTTCGCTAGAATAAGGACCATGTTGCGCCTAGCATTTGCCACCGGCACGGAGCCGGGAAAGTGGTTTCGTCGGTTCCGGGAAAACACCGCCCACGGGGGACTGGAAACACTGGACGCGGACGACGCGCTTGCCACCTTGCTCGACGGGGGAGCGGATCTGGCGCTGGCGCGGGTGCCGGCCCGTGGGGACGAGCGCATCGACAGCTCCTTCCACGTGGTGCGCCTGTACGCCGAGGCCCCCAGCGTGGCGGTTCCCAAGGACTCGGTTTACGCCGAGGTCGGCGAGGACGTCCGCGCGGAAGACGTCGCGGACGAGTACCTCAACTATCGCATCCCGGATTCCGGGCTCGTGGACGTCGAGGCCGTGCGCGCCGGGCTGCAGGTGGTCGGCGCCAACGTGGGCATCGTTATTGCCCCGCGGCCGCTGCTGAAAGTGCTGTCCAAAAAGCAAGTGGTGCCGCTGGGGCTGGTGGATGCCGAGGTACCGCGCACGGAGATCTGCCTGGTGTGGAAGAAAGACCGCGACGCCGACGATATCCAGGACTTCGTGGGCGTGGCGAAGGGGCGGACGAAAAACTCCTCGCGGCAGGAGAAGCCGAAGCGCAGCGCCCGCGAGAAGGCCAAGGCCAAGCAAGCGCGGCGGGCGGCCGCGCGTTCGTTACCAAAAAGTAAGAAATCCTCTGACCGGCATAAACGGCGCAAATAGTTAGCGTATATCCCATAATTTCTGACTAAAGTTTGGGATATTTGTTGAAAAACTCTGGATGGATTCTTACGGTGGAAGTTGTTGTTAAAGCGTATTTATCAACGAAAGTGAGGATCAACCATGAACAAGATTTCTCGTCGTGTTGTTGCCGGCCTGGCAGCTGCCACCCTGTCCTTCGGCGTAGTTGCGTGCTCCGACGCGGAGAACGCTGCCAACGACGCTAAGGACACCGCCGGTTCCGCCGCCAACGAGGCCACCGACGCCGCTGGCTCCGCCGCTAACGAGGCCACCGGCTCCAACGATGACGACGCCGACGACAAGGGCGACGACAATGCTGACGATAAGGGCGACGACAATGGCGCCAACGGCGACAAGAAGGCCGTGACCACCGCCGCCGGTGAGAAGGAAGTTCCGGCTGATTTCGCTTCCGCTATCGAGGACAAGACCTCCGAGTGGGGCGAGCCGAAGGATATCACCGAGGGGGAGAACGGCTCCGTCGCCACCTTCGACGATGACAAGCTGCTGGCTTACTCCGAGGAAACCGGTGCCCAGCCGGTTATCGGCAAGATCGCTGAGACCTGGACCGCCGAGGGCGGCGTCGACAGCAAGGTCGGCCTGCCGACCGCTCCGGAGCAGCGCGACGACGACGATGACGACGGCTTCGAGGGCTGGAAGCAGAGCTTCACCAACGGCTCCATCGAGTGGGACTACGACGATGACCACGGCCAGTACGAGGCTGACATCGACGTCAACGACTAATTTTTCGCAGCGCCTCATTCCGGCGCGCTGATTCACACCCGCGGGAAGCGGCGGCAGTATTTAGCCGCCGGCCCGCGGGTTTCGTGATCGTTAGGGAAGGGGTGGCCGGGATGTTGCGTCTAGTTTGACTAATGTTCATCTTTCACCCATGTAATTTCAACCTAGCCGGCCTACATTGGGTGGTGTCCGCACGGGCCGGGCACCACTGGTTCGTGATTGACCGCCAATTTTTAAGGGAGCACCTTAAAGCCATGACCTATCCGACCACGACCTCCACCCTTCCGCTTACCGACGCCCACCTCGACGGCTCCGTCAAGACCAAGACTTATGTTCTGGATACTTCCGTGCTGTTGTCCGACCCCTGGGCGCTGAAGAAATTCGCCGAGCACGACATCGTGCTGCCGGTAGTTGTTATCTCGGAGCTGGAAGGAAAACGTCATCACCCAGAGCTTGGCTGGTTCGCCCGCCAAGCTCTTCGTCATTTGGAGCAGCTGCGCGTCACCTACGACCACCTGGACCAGCCGGTACCCGCCAACGAGGAGGGCGGCACCCTGCGGGTGGAGCTGAACCACCAGGACCAGTCCCTGCTGCCGGCCGCCTTCCGCGGCCCGGAGGGGGATCACCGGATTCTGGCCTGCGCGCTGAACCTGGCGCACGAGGGCAAGGAGACCGTGCTGGTGACCAAGGACGTGCCGCTGCGCGTCAAGGCCGGGGCCGTGGGCCTGCCGGCGGATGAGTACCACGCGCAGGACATCGTGCTGACCGGCTACACCGGGATGGCGGACGCCGCCGTGCCGGGCGAGGTGATTGACGAACTCTATCGCGATGGGGAAGTCGTGATTGATGACGTCCGTACCCGCGAGGGCACGCCCGTGACAGAGCTGCCGGTGCACTGCGGCGTGAAGCTGTGGGCCGGCCAGCAGGCGGCGCTGGGGCGCGTGGCCGCGGACGGTTCCGTCCAGGTGGTGCGCGGCGACGCCAACGCCTTCGGCCTGCAGGGACGCTCGGCGGAGCAGCGCATCGCCCTGGATCTGCTGCTGGATAACTCCGTCGGCATCGTCTCCGTCGGCGGCGGGGCCGGCACCGGCAAGTCGGCGCTGGCGCTGTGCGCCGGGCTGGAGGCCGTGCTGGAGCGCGGCGAGCACCGCCGGATCGTGGTCTTCCGCCCGATGTACGCGGTCGGCGGCCAGTCCCTGGGCTACCTGCCGGGCTCCGAGTCGGAGAAGATGAACCCGTGGGCGCAGGCCGTCTACGACACCCTGGACGGGCTGGTCTCCGAGAACGTCATGGACGAGGTGCTCGACCGCGAGCTCATCGAGGTCCTCCCGCTGACCCACATCCGCGGCCGCTCCCTGCACGACTCCTTCGTCATCGTGGACGAGGCGCAGTCGCTGGAGCGCAACGTCCTGCTCACCGTGCTCTCCCGCCTGGGGCGGGGGTCCCGCGTCGTGCTCACCCACGACGTCGCCCAGCGCGATAACCTGCGCGTCGGCCGCCACGACGGCGTGCAGGCCGTCATCGAAAAGCTCAAGGGCCACGAGCTGTTCGCGCACGTGACTCTGCAGCGCTCCGAGCGTTCCGCCATCGCGGAGCTGGTCACGGATCTGCTCGAAGGCGATCACTAAAAGCGCTGGTGAGCACGCTCGAAACGCGGTTTTGGGAAACCGACTAGCGCGCAAAAACAACTGCAAGGAATAATGGACAGCATGTCTAAAAAGTCGTTCAACATTCGTCCGTTCCGGACAAACGATTACCCGCAGATGATGCATATTTACGAGGAGGGCCTGAACACGGGCCACGCCACGTATGAAACGACGGCATTGTCGCTCGAGCAATTCACCAACGCCAAGATCCTGTCCACCGTCTTCGTCGCCGTCGAGGAAGACGATGACAACAAGGTCGTCGGCTGGGTTTCGGCCGCCCCGATTTCCTCCCGCTCCGTCTTCCACGGCGTGGTGGAAGACTCCATCTACGTCGATCCCTCGGCCCAGGGCCGGGGCGTGGCCGGCGCGCTGCTGGACAAGCTCATTGAGGTCTGCCAGGAGCTGCACAAGTGGGCCATCCACGCGTGGATCTTCCCGGAAAACACCGGCTCGGCCAAGCTGCACGAGTCCCGCGGCTTCGCCAAGGTGGGCACCTACTCCCACCTGGCGAAGATGACCTACGGCGAGCTCGCCGGCCAGTGGCGCGACACCGTCGTCTACGAAAAGCTGCTGCCGAAGCCGGATGCGCCCGGCACCGCGCCCGCTGAGGACTAGCTCCACTCAACCGCTACTGCACGCCACGCGTCCCTACTCCGGTAGGGGCGCGTTTTGTTTTAAGTACCGACTGCGGCGGAGACGAAAAGACAAAAATGACCACCCGCGCCGCGGCTGGTATGCAGTGCGGCGGTGGGTGGCCATCGTTGGCATCGGAGTAGGTAAGGGGTTTTAGGAGATGGTCTCCTTGAGGTGCTCCTCGCGCAGCGGCAGCAGGAGCAGCAGGGCGATGATGGCCATCGGCACCATCAGCAGGATGACGGGCGTGAGACCGTCGTTGTAGGAGTTCAGGATGGCGTCCTGGACCGGGCCGGGCAGGTTGGCGACCATGTTCGGGGTCAGGGAGTTGGCGCCGCCGCCATTCTCGCTGAACTTCTGGGCCAGGGCCGCGCCCTGCTCGCCCATCTGGGCGAAGGCCTTGGGCAGGCGGGTGGCCATCTCATCCTGCATGTTGTGGATGAACATGGAACCGACCAGGGAAGCGCCCAGTGCGGAGCCGATCTGGCGGAAGAAGTTGTTGGCCGCGGTCGCGGTGCCGACCTGGGCCAGCGGGAAGGAGTTCTGGACGATCAGGACCAGCACCTGCATGACCAGGCCGAGGCCGACGCCGAAGACCAGGAAGCGCACGCCCAGCTGGGTCAGGGAGGTATCCACGGTCAGCTGGGAGAGCCAGTAGAGGGCGCCGGCGGTAATCGCCAGGCCGACAATCGGGTAGATCTTGTAGCGGCCGGTCCGGGCGATGATGAAGCCCACGCCGGTGGAGGTGCCGATCAGGCCGACCATCATCGGAATCATCATCAGGCCCGCCTCGGTCGGGGTGAGGGTGTGGACCATCTGCAGGTAGGTGGGCATATAACCCAGCACACCGAACATCGCCAGGCCCAGGACCATGCCGGAGGCGGTGGTCAGCACCATGTTGCGGTTCTTAAACAGGTGCATCGGGATGAGCGGCTCGGCCGCGCGCAGCTCGATCAGCACGACCAGGATGGCGCCGATGACGGTGATGGCGGCCAGGGTCAGGATGACCGGATCGGACCACTCGTATTCGGTGCCGCCCCAGGTGGTCATGAGGATCAGGCTGGTGGTGGTGATGGCGATGAAGGTCGCACCCAGGGTGTCGAACTTCTGCAGGTTCTTCTCACCGACGCGCAGGTGGAGCACGGCGATGCTCACGCCCATGGCCAGAATGCCCAGCGGGATGTTCATCCACATGCCCCAGCGCCAGCCGGGGCCGTCGGTGAACCAACCGCCCAGGACCGGGCCGAGCACGGAGGACAGGCCGAAGACGCCGCCCATGATGCCCATGAACTTGCCGCGCTCACGGGCGGAGGTCACCTCGGCCACGATGGCCTGGGAGGAAATCATCATGAAGCCAGCGCCGAAGCCCTGGACGGCACGGCCGATGATAAGCAGCGTCATCGAGTTGGCGAAGCCGCCGATGGTGGAGCCGATGACGAAGGTGAAGGTACCAGCGATATAGATCCACTTGCGGCCCATCTGGTCGCCGAGCTTGCCGGAAATCGGCATAGCGATGGTCATGGTGACCAGGAAGGCGGAAATAACCCAGCTCATGTGGTCGACGCCGCCGAGCTCGCCCACGATGGTGGGCAGGGCCGCGGAGAAGATCATCTGGCCGAGCGAAGACATCAACATTGTCAGCACGAGCGCGCTGAAGATGAGCCCGAGGTTGTCGGCGCTCTTTTTACCCGCGTGGGGGTTTGCAACTACCATGCCAGGCCTTTCGCGTACGAAGTAATAATTTGAGCAGAACGACGGAGATTCTCCGTCAAAGATTTATCGGTGGAGTAGAAGTCCCCGGTGGCCACCAGCCACAGCGACTCCCGAAGCAGGGAGGCGATGAGCGCGGCCTCGCACCGCGGGGACATTCTCGGGTTTTGTTGGTCGTCCGGGGTCTTTTCCAAGCGCTTCTCGATCAGCTCGCGCAGCTCCTGGGCCTTGGCCCGCTTGCGGGCGAAGGACTCGGCGGCTACCTCGCTGTCTTGGGCAATTCTTTGCCGACGCGCGTGGATTTCCGGGCTGTCGTAGTGATCGTCTACGTGCTTAGCGATGAGGGTGAGGCTGAGCTCCAGAACGTTGTCGGTGGGGGTGGTCAAAAACCACTCGGTCAGCTCCGGGGAGAATTCCCGGGACGGGCTGCCCATGACCGCCGAGGCCTTGGAGTCGAAGTAGTTGAAGAAGGTGCGCCGGGAAATGCCGGCGTCCTCGCAGATCTCTTCTACCGTTACCGCCGCGAAGCCGTGTTCGTCCACGAGCTTGGTGGCGGAGTCTTCGATCCGGCGCCGCGTCTTGCGGCGCTTCTGTTCACGCAGTCCTACACAGTCATCGTCTTGCACGGAGTGCAACTTTACACGCGGTGCAAGTTTGCACCAAGTGCAACGACTATGATTTTTCGAAAACTCTCGGCCGATTGTTTCCGGCGTTACATCGTGGCCTATTCGGCGGTCAGCGTGCCCCGGACCAGGCCGGCATCCGCAGCCTCATCGCGCGGGGTATACGTCGCGCGCAGGCCGTGGTCGGCGGGCTCAAAAGCCCAGGTCCCGTCCGCCTGGCAGCGCCCGGCGAGGGTCTCGGCGTCGAAAACCACCCGAGAGCCGTCGGCCTCCGGATCGAAGAGGTAGACTTGGCAGTTTTGGTCCGGGTAGGTCGCGATCCCCGTCTGCCCGGTCAGCGCCGCGACCGCGGTCCAGGGAGTATCGGCGGAGTCTTCCTCGCTCAGCTCGCCGTAGAACATGCCGCGGGCAGAAGCGGAGCCGGGATCGGTATGCAGCTCGAAGTCGCCGCCCGCGTCGTCGCGGGCGGTGGGGAGGGAAAACGGCGCGGGCTCGCTGGGGGCCGGGCGCAGCAGGTAAGCGGCGACGGCTGCGAGAAGCGCTAGCACTATCACGGTCACCCCGGCGAGGATGAGGCGGCGGCGGGAGCGACGGGACTCGCGGTAGCGCGTGAAGGTATCGGCAGGCATGACAAAAGCATAACGCCTCCCGCCGGCCCGACTGGGACCGGTGGGAGGCGTAGGTCAGCTTTTAAACGCTGGCGGAACTAGAAGTTGTCGCGGTCGGTGTTGGCCATGTCCAACACGTTCAGGCGGCGATCCAGCTCCCCCTCGGTGAGGTTCTCGCCGTCGACGAAGCCCAGGTCAATGACGGCCTCGCGCACGGTGATCTTCTCGTGGAGAGCGTGCTTGGCGGCCTTGGCGGCGTTCTCGTAGCCGATGGCGGAGTTCAGCGGGGTGACAATCGAGGTCGAAGACTCAGCGAAGGTCTTCATGCGCTCCTCGTTGGCGGTGATGCCGTCGATGCACTTCTCGGCGAAGACGCGGCCGGTGTTGGCCAGCAGGCGGGCGGATTCCAGCACGTTGCGCGCCATCATCGGGATGAAGACGTTGAGCTCGAACTGGCCCTGGGAACCGCCGAAGGCGACGGCGGCGTCGTTGCCGATGACCTGAGCGGAGACCTGGGTGGCGGTCTCGCACAGGACCGGGTTGACCTTGCCCGGCATAATCGACGAACCCGGCTGCAGATCCTTCAGGTGGATTTCGGACAGGCCGGTCAGCGGGCCGGAGCCCATCAGGCGGATGTCGTTGGCGATCTTGTACAGGCTCACAGCCACGGTGCGCATAGCGCCGGAGAACTCCACCAGGGAGTCGCGGGCAGCCTGGGCCTCGAAGTGGTTGTGCGCCTCCTGCAGCTCCTCCAGGCCGGTGAGCTTCTTGAGCTCCTCGGTGACCTTCGCGCCGAAGTCGGCGGAGGTGTTCAGGCCGGTGCCGGTGGCGGTGCCGCCGATGGCCAGCTCACCCAGGCGCGGCAGGGTAGCCTTGACGCGCTCGATGCCGAGCTCGATCTGGCGAGCGTAGCCGCCGAACTCCTGGCCCAGGGTGACCGGGGTAGCGTCCATCAGGTGGGTGCGGCCGGACTTGACGACGCCCTTCCACTCCTGTGCCTTCTTGAGAAGCGACTCGTGCAGAACCTCCAAGCCCGGGATGAGGTCGTTGACGGCCTCGTAGGTGGCCGCCACGTGGGTGGCGGTCGGGAAGGTGTCGTTGGAGGACTGGCCCATGTTGACGTGGTCGTTCGGGTGGACCTCGACGCCGGCCTTAGCAGCCAGGGAGGCGATGACCTCGTTGGTGTTCATGTTGGAGGACGTGCCGGAGCCGGTCTGGAAAACGTCGATCGGGAAGGCGTCGTCGTGCTGGTTGTCAGCAATCTCCTTGGCGGCGGCGATGATGGCGTCAGCCTTGTCCGCATCCAGGGCGCCGGAGTCCTTGTTGACCTGGGCGCAGGCCGCCTTCAGCAGGCCGAGGGCGCGGATCTGCGCGGACTCGAGGCCACGGCCGGAGATCGGGAAGTTATCCACCGCGCGCTGGGTCTGGGCGCGCCACAGGGCGTCCTTCGGGACCTGCACTTCGCCCATCGTGTCGTGTTCGATGCGGTACTCAGTCATGAAAAACCTCGTCTTCCTTAAGTTGGATTAATTGAGCTGTTGAAAACTGCGTTACAGCCACCTTTCAGTATGACAAAAAGCACGCGGGAGGGGGCTGTGATGAGTATGTCCGATTTATTCGTTCGGATCCGAGTAGTCGACCACGGAGTATTCCCGCAGCTTGGACATCTGGTGGATCGAATCGATGTAGCGGATGGTGCCGGACTTCGAGCGCATCACCAGCGAGCGGGTGGTGGCCGAGTGGGCGCGGTAGGACACGCCGCGCAGCATGTCGCCGTTGGTCACGCCGGTGGCGGCGAAGTAGCAGTTCTCGGAGGAGACCAGATCGTCGTTGGTCAGCACGCGGTCTAGGTCGTGGCCGGCAGCCTTGGCCTTTTCCGCCTCCTGCTCGTCCTTCGGCCACAGCTGGCCCTGGATCTCGCCGCCCATGCACTTCATGGCGCAAGCGGTGATGATGCCCTCCGGGGTGCCGCCGATGCCCATCATGATGTCGATGGAGTTGCCGTCCTGGGCGGCCGCGATGGCGCCGGCGACGTCGCCGTCCATGATGAGGCGCACCTTCGCGCCGGCGGCGCGGATCTGGGAGATCAGATCGTCGTGGCGCGGGCGGTCCAGCACGACGACGGTGATGTCCGACGGGCGCAGCTTCTTGGCCTTGGCCACGGCGTTGATGTTGTCCTCGACGGAGGCGCTGATGTCGATGTGGCCCTTGGCCTCTGGGCCGACGGCGATCTTCTTCATGTAGAAGACGGCCGAAGGATCGTACATGGTGCCGCGCTCGGCAGCGGCGATGACGGAAATCGCGTTCGGGCGGCCCTCGGCCATCAGGCGGGTGCCGTCGACCGGGTCCACCGCGATGTCCATCGCCGGGCCCTCGCCGGTGCCGACCTCTTCGCCGTTGAAGAGCATGGGGGCTTCGTCCTTTTCGCCCTCGCCGATAACCACGACGCCCTCCATGGACACGGAGTTGATGAGCTTGCGCATCGCGTCCACGGCGGCGCCGTCACCTTCGTTCTTCTGCCCGCGGCCAACCCACCGGCCCGAAGCCAGGGCGGCGGCTTCGGTCACCCGCACCAGCTCCATGGCTAGGTTGCGATCTGGTGCCTCCGGGGTTCCAGCGTGAGAATTCGACATCGAGGAGATTACCTTCCTTTTAATGCTGTGAGGATCTGAAAATTATCCACCCTCTATTATCCACGCCGATAGCCATTTCCACCCGCAGTACGCCCCACCTGTGGGCAAACGCCCCCGAAAGTGGGAAGTCCCGCGCGTCCGGGCGCGGGTCCGGCGGACGCTGCGGGCGGGGAGAGGGTTTTTCTTATGGCGTTGCCAACTGCCATACTGGAGGGCGTGGCTGCAGAGAATAAACCCAAACTTTTCGAGGGCGGCAAGGACATGATCCTGTCGCTGGGCGTGACCGTCATCGCGATGTTGGCGGTCGTCGGCGCGACCGGCCTGTGCACGGTCAACCCGGAAGACTCGCCGCACGCCGAGGTCACCGAGGTGGACGCGGAGAACTTCCTGCGCATGGAAACCCAGGCCACCGGCGTTCCGGCCCGCCTGCCGCAGCTGCCCGATGGCTGGTACGCCAACTCCGCCCGCCGCGGTCAGGTCGCCGGCGAGCCGGCGCCCATCGTCGGCTTCGTCACCGCCGAGAAGGGCTACCTCCAGGCCACGCAGACCACCGTCGACTACGACGAGGTCCGCCGCGGCTATGACGGCAACTACCGCGAGCACACCGACACCACCGAGATCGACGGGCAGACCGTGGAGATCTACACCAGCGACGACAACGACGTCCGCGACCTGTGGGCCGCCGACCTAGGCGACGTGCGGGTTATGGTCTCCGGCTCTGCTAACGATGCCGACTACCGCACCCTCATTTCTGCCATCGTGGCCGCCGAGCCCGTCGCCGAGGCGGGAACGCCTAGCGGCGAGCAAAAGTAACGGTTTCCAGCCGGTCGGTAAATTCCACGCTGACACCCGGGCCCTGGGCCAGCTCCGCGAGCTCGTTCTGGGTCAGCCCGGTCAGCTTCTCCTTGGCCTGGAAGACGTCGATCTTCTCCCGGCTCAGGTGCGGCTTGACGATGACGTCCGCGACGCCGTCGTCCTCGAAGGTCAGCGCGATCGCGCCGTTGAAATAGCTGATGACGTCGCCGGCGGCCTGGTGGGCTGGGCCGAAAAACTCCTCGACTAGCGCGCGGGAATCACCAAAAAAGACTGCCCCGGCCGAGCCGGAGGCGGAGACGAAATCGACGCGTTCGCCCGGGTAACCATAAATCTGCAACGTGGTGCCTTTCTCTGTTCTAAAAGTAGCTAGCTGTTAAACCGCAAGGGTGCGCGGCGCGGGCCTATTCGGCCGGGGAAGCCGGCTCCTCGCCCTGCGCATCCGGGTCGTTGCCCAGCGCCTTTTCCACGCGGCGGGCGGCGCCGTCGAGGTGGGACTCGCAGGCCTTGGCCAAGGCCTCGCCGCGCTCCCAGTACTTCAGCGACTCGTCCAGGCTCATCTGGCCCAGCTCCAAAATCTTGACGGTCTCGATGAGCTCGTCGCGGGCCTGCTCGTAGGTCAGGTTCTCCACGGGCGGGAAGGCGTCGTCGCCGGCCTGGCCGGTACCGATGGTGTCTTCGTTCATCCTGGTCTCCCTTTCGTTGTGGGGGCTTAAGGTGCGGGTATAAGGTTCTGGCTAGTCGGCCGGCTTGGCCGCCATGGCCGCGGCGGTAACGGAACCGTCGGCGACGCGGATGCGCAGCTGCGAGCCGGGCGGGGATTGCTTATAGGAGGTGACCACCTCGGGGCCGCTGCCGTCGCGGGGCAGGACCTGGACCACGGAATAGCCGCGCTGCAGGGTCGCCGCCGGCCCGAGCGCCGAGACCTGGGCGCGCAGGGCATGGACCCGGTTGTTTTCCCGGTCGAGCAGGTAATTGACGTCGCGGCGCATGGTGGCCCGAGAGCGGTCGATCTCCTCGCGGCGGGCGGTGATCGGGGAGAGGGGATCGGCCAGCACCGGGCGGGAGCGGATATTGGCCAGCCCGCGGCGCTGGTTGTCCACCCAGCCGCGCAGCGCTCCGGCCATGCGCTGGCGGGCCTCGTTGATCAGCGCCTTTTCCTCCATGACGTCGGGCACGACGCGCTTGGCCGCGTCCGTCGGGGTGGCCGCCCGCAGGTCCGCCACGTTGTCGAGCACCGGGCTGTCAGGCTCGTGGCCGATGGCGGAGACCACCGGGGTGGCCGCGGCCGCCACGGCGCGCTGCAGGGCCTCCTCGGAAAACGGGAGCAGGTCTTCGACCGAGCCGCCGCCGCGGGCGATGATGATGACGTCTACCTCCGGATCCCGGTCCAGCTGCTGCAGGGCGTCGACGACCTCTGGGACCGTGGAGCGGCCCTGCACCGCCGTATTGATGACCCGAAACTGGACGGCCGGCCAGCGGTCCTGGGCCACGGAGATGACGTCGCGTTCGGCCGCCGAGCCGCGGCCGGTAATCAGGCCGACCTTGCCCGGCAGGTAGGGCAGGCGCTTCTTGCGGGCCGGGTCGAAAAGCCCCTCGGCGGCCAGCTGCTTGCGCAGCATCTCGATGCGGGCGAGTAGCTCGCCCAGGCCGACGTGGCGGATCTCCGTCGTCCACAGCGAGAAGCTGCCGCGGCCGGCGTAGAAGGCCGGCTTGCCGCGGATGATGACCCGGTCGCCGTCCTTGAGCGGAGTCGGCAGGGAGCGGATCAGGTTGGTGGGGCAGGTCAGCTGTACGGACTTTTCCTGCTCGACGTCGCGCAGGGTCAGGTAGGACAGCTTCCACGTGTTCTTGACGTTGATCTGGGTTAGCTGGCCCTCGACCCAGAGGAAGCCTAGCCGCTCGATCCACCCTTTGACTTGGTCATTGACCTTGCCCACCGGCCACGGAGTATCCGGGGTATTCGCCGGTGCATTCATGTGTGAGCTTCCTCCCGTTCTCCCGTGATTATAGGCGTTTGCACCCAGTCTATTGTTTTGCAGTGGATTTCGTTATTCTGGGGGCATGACTGATGCTGGAAAGAATGTGCTTCTCGCGGCCCCGCGCGGGTACTGCGCCGGTGTGGACCGCGCGGTGGAAACAGTAGAAAAGGCGCTGGAGAAATACGGCGCCCCGATTTACGTGCGCAAGCAGATTGTGCACAACCGCTACGTGGTGGAATCCCTGGCCGAGCGCGGGGTGGTCTTCGTCGACGAGGCATCGGAGGCCCCCGAGGGCGCGCACCTGGTCTTCTCGGCGCACGGCATTTCCCCGGCCGTCCGCCAGGAATCCCAGCAGCGCCGCCAGCTGACTTTGGACGCGACCTGCCCGCTGGTGACGAAGGTGCACAAGGAGGTCCAGCGCTTCGAGCGCGACGGCTATCACATCCTCTTGGTGGGCCATAAGGGCCACGAGGAGGTCGAGGGCACCGCCGGTGAGGCCCCGGAGATTACCCACCTGGTTGACGGCGTGGAAGGCGTGGCGGAACTGCCGGAGTTCCTCCACGACGAGAAGCTCGTGTGGCTGTCCCAGACCACCCTGTCGGTGGATGAGACCATCACCATCGTCAACAAGCTGCGCGAGCGCTTCCCGCACCTGGAGAACCCGCCGTCAGACGATATCTGTTACGCGACGCAGAACCGCCAGGAGTCGGTGAAGGCCATCGCCCCGAAGTGCGACCTGATGATCGTGGTCGGCTCCCGCAACTCCTCGAACTCGGTTCGCCTGGTCGAGGTGGCCTTGGACGCGGGCGCGAAGGAGTCGCACCTGATCGACTTCGCCAAGGAGATCGACGAGTCCTGGCTCGACGGCGTGCAGACCGTCGGCGTGACCTGCGGCGCCTCCGTGCCGGAGCTGCTGGTCCGCGAGGTGCTCGAGTACCTCGACGAGCGCGGCTACAGCGACGTGGAGCAGGTCACCACCACCACCGAGACCATCCAGTTCGCCCTCCCGCGCGAGCTGCGCCCGGCTCGCACCAAGGCAGCCAAGGAAGCGGCAGCAAACCAGTCTTAAACCCACCGCGCCCCAGTGCCGGGGCGCAAAGAAAGCGGCGAGGCGGCCACCTTAAAGAATGTGACCGCCTCGCCGCTTGTGATTATCTTGCCGCGTCTAGCCTTTCGCCTAGTCCTCGTAGAGGTTGTCGTCGCGGGAGGGATTCGGCCGCATGCGGCGGGCCTGAGCCTGAGACTTCGGCGAGTACTGGCGGGACGTCTCAGCCAGCCGGCTGGTGGCCTCGCCGTACCGGGGAAGGTAGGAACCCGGCCTGCCCGCGCGGCGGTTCGGATCCGGGCGGTAGGCCTGCTGGTTGGTCTGCTCCTGCCGGCGCTGTTCCCGGTCGCGCTCGCGGACGCGGCCACCCCGCGAGGCGGGCTGTTCGGAGCCAAGCCCAGACGTGCGGCCCAGCGGGATATTGCCGGCCTGGGCGTGGCGCTTTTGCTCCTCGTTGCGGGCAATGAGCTCGGCCACGGTGAGCCGGCTACTGCGCTCGCGGGCCCGGGCGCTGGTGTCGCGATTGCGCTTGTCGGCCGCGGCCTCCGCGCGGCGGGCGACCTGGGCCTTTTCGTTTTCCGTACGGGCGTTAGACCGCAGCCGCCGCAGTCGGAAGGCCATAATCGCGATGGACGCCAGCGTGGTCAGGAAAAACGGAATGAAGTGCTCCAGGAACGGGAAGGCGCCGGTGACCAGGGCCGTAGCAGAAAACGCTGAAGCCCCCTCGCTGGCCCTTTCCTGGGTAACCAGCCAACCGCAGAGCAGCGTGAACACGGCGTACAGCAGCGGGGATGTGGCCACGGTCAGGTACAGCCCCCGCGGGGCCACGGTGCAGGTGACAGCCAGAACGCTAACGATGTAGCAGAGTAGGTACGGCCACCCCAGGTCCCCGAAGAGGAGGGACAGGAGAAGTCCGGTGGTCAAAGCCGCAGCGACGATAGCGATCGCCATGCCGAGCGGCAGCCCACCGCGGGCCGTTCGAGCCTGGGTTTTATGAAAAGCGTTCGCATGTGACACGAGGCGTTATTCTACCTGCCGCCCATCGTGTCCTGGGAATCATTTGGCCGCGTGCCCGAAGTCGCCCAGGCAGGGCCGGAGGTTCTGGGCCCTGCCCGGGAGAGAGCCGGAGGCTAGATACTAGTCGGACTCGGCGGCGTGGCGCGGCGAGGATTCGACCGGGGAAATCTGCGGCGGGTGCTTGTCCGTGCGGGCCGAGATGTCCATCTCCGCGAGCCGCCGGGAGGTGACCATGACGCGGCTGTCGAAGGAACCCAGCGTGGAGTTGAAGGCATCGACTGCCTTTTCCAGGTTGCGCCCCACCTTGTTGAAGTGCTCGCCCACGGTGTTGACCCGGCTGTAGAGCTCGCGCCCCAGGCGCTGGACCTCCCGGGCCTTGTCCGAGAGATCTTCCTGCCGCCAGCCCAGCGCCACGGTGCGCAGCAGGGCGAAGAGCGTGGTGGGGGTGGCGATGACGATGTTGCGGGAGAAGGCGAATTCCAAAAGCTCGGGGTCCACGCTAAGCGCCGCGTCCAGGAAGGGATCCGCGGGCACGAAGAGGACCACGAACTCCGGGGTGGGCTGGAAGGCCTCGATGTAGTCCTTGCCTGCAAGCGTGGTGATGTGGTTGCGCATCTGGTGGACGTGGTGGCGCAGAAAGGCCGCGTGTTCCTCGGGGTCCTGGGCCTCTAGCGCGTCGAGGTAGGAGCTAAACGGCACCTTCGCGTCGATGACGATGTGGCGCCCGCCGGACAAGTGGATGAGCAGGTCCGGGCGGACTTGGTGGCTGCCGAAGTGGGCGGAGACCTGTGGGTTAAAGTCCACGTGCTTGACCATGCCGCCCAGTTCGACGACGCGCTCGAGCTGAATCTCGCCCCACCGGCCGCGCACATTGGGCGAGCGCAGCGCGGTGACCAGCTGGTCGGTCCTGTCGGACAGGCGGGTAGAGGTGCGCATCATCGCCTGGACCTGGCCGCGTAGGGAGGAAAACTCGCTGGCGCGGTCGGCCTCCAGCTCGCGCAGGTGCAGGCCCAGTCGGTCCATGGCCTTTTCCAGGGGAGCTAGCGATTCGGCGACGTCGGCGCGCCGCTGCTGGGAGGCTTGGAGGGCGGCCTGTTGTTGCTCGGCGGCGCTGGGGCCGGTCGTGGCGGCGGTGGGCTGCCGGCGCTGCCAGTGGGCGTGCCCGAGCCAGCCCAGGACCGCGCCGAGGGCCACACTAATGAGAAGGAAGGCAACCGTGGCGAGCGTGGAAGTACTCATGCCTTCTAACTTCGCACACCCGCCGGACGGAAGCCTTAAGATCCCTCCCGCGTTTCGAACATTCGCGCGATTTTGTCCTTCAGCTTGCGGATGCCGGTGCGGGCCGCCGGGCGTTCGTACTCCGGCGGCGGGGAGCTCAGATCGACTAGTTTGCTCACGTCGGCACCGTCGGGCTCGGGGGCCTCCTCACGCCAATCCTGGCGCTGCCGCAGGCCCTGTTCCTGCTTGACGCGGCCGACGAGGTAGCCGGCCATGGTGGAGAACTCGACGTCGTCGGTGGACTTTTCACCGGACTGCAGCATGAGGATGTCCTGGACGTAGCGGTAGGCCACCGCGATCATCGCCGCGGCGGGCACGGCGAGGAAGGCACCGACCAGATCGAAAAGCGCCGAACCCAACGTCACGGAGACCAGGACGATAACCGGGTGCAGGCTCATCGCGCGGGCCTGCAGCCACGGCGAGAGCACGTTGCCTTCCAGCTGCTGGACCAGCAGGACCAGGCCGAGCACCATCAGGGCCTCGGTAAAGCCTAGGGAGACCAGGGCGATGGTCACGGACAGCGCGCCCGCCACGATGGCGCCAATGAACGGGATGAACCCGGCGATGAAGGTGATGATCGCCAGGGCCATCGCCAGCGGCACGCCGATAATGGCGAGGCCGCCGCCGATGAAGATGGCATCGATGCCGGAGACCAGCGCCTGGGCCCGGATGAACCCGCCCAGCGTGTTCCAGCCGCGCGTGAACAGCTCGGTCAGGTGCCAGCCGGCGCGGCGGCCGACGCTCTCGCGCAGCCACGGCAGGAATTTATGCCCATCCTTGAGGAAGAAGAAGGTCAGCACGGTGACGACCACCAGGGTGATCAGCAGGGAGGTCGCCGTGCCGATGCCGGTGAACACGGAGCCGGCGATGTCGCCGGCCTGGGCCTGCAGCCAGGAGGCGATGTCGTCGATGTACTGGCCCATGTCGTCGCTGTCCAGGTTCAGCGGCGGCCCCTGCGCCCACAGCTGCAGGCGCTGGATACCCTCGACGGTTTGCAGGTAGAGGGACTGCGACTGCCGCGCGAAATCCGGCGCGATGAACGCGACCAGTCCGCCCACCAACGACACGAAGGTCAGCATGGTAATCGCCGCGGCCAGCGAGGCGGGGAAGCGGTGGCGTCGCAGCCAGGAGGCGAACGGCGCCAGCACGGTACAGACGATCAGGGCCAGGATGACCGGCAGAATTCCCTCCCAGAAACTGCCGATGAGCCAGCCGAGCGCGTAGACCAGCAGGCCGATGACGAAGACGCGCACCGACCACAGGGCGGTGCTGCGGATGTAGTGACCGAGCACGATCAAGCGGTCGACCTGGTCGCCCGGTGGGTGGGGAGAGACCGACTTCAGCAGCTTCTGTTGGCCCTCCGCGGAGGTTATGGCCGGGTTGGCGGCTTCATCTTCTTTAGAACTCACGTCCACTATCTTGCCTTAAAAGGCCGTAAGAATGGGAAATACCTGCAACCGGCTGTCGGCTACCTGCCCCCAGTGCGTTAGGATTGGGCACGTGAGTCTTACATTAGGAATTGTCGGATTGCCCAACGTTGGCAAGTCCACGCTGTTTAACGCCCTGACCCGCAGCGACATCTTGGCGGCGAATTACCCGTTCGCCACCATCGAGCCCAACGTGGGCTTGGTGGAGCTTCCCGATGCGCGCCTGAACCGCCTGGCGGAAATCTACTCCTCCGAGCGCATTCTGCCGGCGACGGTTTCCTTCGTAGACATCGCCGGCATCGTCAAGGGTGCTTCCGAAGGCGAGGGCATGGGTAACGCCTTCCTGTCCAATATCCGCGAGGCCGACGCCATCTGCCAGGTCGTGCGCGCCTTCTCCGACGACAACGTCATCCACGTCGACGGCCAGGTCAACCCGACCAGCGATATCTCGGTGATCAACACCGAGCTCATCCTGGCCGACCTCCAGACCATCGAAAAGGCCCTGCCGCGGCTGGAGAAGGAAGCCAAGAAGAACAAGGACCTGGCCGAGACCGTCGAGGAGACCAAGAAGGCCCAGGAGATCCTGGAGGACGACACCACCTTGTTCGCCGCCGCCAAGGACGGCAAGGTCAACCTCGACCTCCTCAAGGAGCTGCACCTGATGACGGCGAAGCCGTTCCTCTACGTGTTCAACTCCGACGAAGAGGTGCTTACCGACGAGGCCAAGAAGGATGAGCTGCGCCAGCTGGTCGCCCCGGCAGACTGCGTCTTCCTGGATGCCAAGACCGAGACCGAGCTGCTGGAACTGGACGACGACGAAGCTCTCGAGCTGCTCGAGTCCGTCGGCCAGAGCGAGCCGGGCCTGCAGACCCTGGCCAAGGCCGGCTTCAACACCCTCGGCCTGCAGACCTACCTGACGGCCGGCCCGAAGGAGTCCCGCGCCTGGACCATCCACCAGGGCGACACCGCCCCGCAGGCCGCCGGCGTTATCCACTCCGATTTCGAGAAGGGCTTCATCAAGGCCGAGATCGTTTCCTTCGAGGACCTTGACGCCGCCGGCTCCATGGCCGAGGCCCGCAACCACGGCAAGGTCCGCCAGGAAGGCAAGGACTACATCATGCAGGACGGCGACGTCGTGGACTTTAAGTTCAACGTCTAGACCTGGATGCTTTCCGGCCCGGGGCAGTGTGCTCCTGGGCCGGATTTTTTATGTGTGGCCAGCGCCTTAATCTACGTGCCCAGCGGGCGGAGGCGTACTGTCCTGTCTTTCGGCGACACCCGTCGCCAGCGCCCGCAAGGCAGCGACGATGCCGGCCGTGATCTCACCCTGCGTGAGTCCTTCATTGGTGAGCGCTCCGGTGGCGGAGGATTCCGCGCCGAGGGCCTGGGGCACGTGAATGAACCCGGCGCGGGCGGGTGTTCCGGCCGTGGCGTGCAGGGCCGTGAACATGGCGGTGTTGCACACGTAGGTGCCCGCGCTGTAGGAGTCCTCCGCGGGGAGGTCTTCCCGGCGCACCGCCGCGGCCATGCCGGCCACCGGCAGGGTAGAAAAATACGCCGCCGGCGCCCCGGCGCAGACCGGCTCATCTAGCGGCTGTGCACCGGCGTTGTCCGGGAGGCGCGCGGCCATCACATTGACCGCCACCTTTTCCATCGATAGCGCCCGGCGGGATTCCGCCAGCCCTAAGCACACCACGAAGTCTGGACGATGGCTGGCGATGAGGCCGCGCAATTGCCTTCGCGCGGCGGCGAACTCCACGGGAAGTACGGCGGTGGTGACGGCGGCATCGGCAAGCGCGCTTTCGATGCCCGGCAATGCCGCGCGCGTCGGATTGTAGGAGCTCGGCCCGAATGGACCGAAGGCGGTGACCAACAGGGAAGCCATGGTGCCAAAGTCTAGCGGCTGACGGGACTAGCCTGGGGTCTATGCGTTTTAGCCAAGAACAACTGGCCGCCTACCGCGGCGCCACCGTGCCAGATCTGTTGCCGGAGCCGCTGCGTTTGCTGTTTGTTGGTATCAACCCCAGCCTGTGGACCGCGGCGACCGGCGCGCACTTCGCCCGCCCCGGCAACCGCTTCTATCCCGGTCTCTACCAGGCTGGGCTGACCACGCACCAATTCGATGCCTCGGGCGGCTACGCGGACGCCGATTTCGCCGAACTGCAAGAACTCGGCATCGGCGTGTCCAACCTCGTTCCGCGCGCGACCGCCCGCGCCGATGAGCTAACCACCGACGAGCTGCTCCAGGCCCCGGCACGCCTGGACGACGTCGTTAGCACACACCACCCGAAGGTCGTGGCCGTGCTGGGGATTACCGCCTACCGCAAGGCTTTTAAACTGCCCCAGGCAGTCATCGGGGAGCAGGATTCGCCGTGGGAGGGCACCCGTTTGTTTGTGCTCGACAACCCGAGCGGCCTCAACGCCCACGCCAGCGTCGCGGACCATGCGGCCGGGTACCGGAAGGTGGCTCAGGCCGCGGGCATCGAAGTGTAATTCTTCTGGGCCCAGATTCGCCCCGTGCGGAGGGCTTCTGCAAGAACGAAAAATGGCGCCTACGATCGGGGACCGTAAGTTACTTTCGAATTTCAAGGAGTGATTGTTGTGGCTGATCTGTCCAACAAGACCGTTGCGGTTATCGCGACTGACGGCTTTGAGGATTCGGAGCTGACCTCCCCGGTCGAGGCCGTGAAGAACGCGGGTGCGACCGTGAAGATTATCGCGCCGAAGGCAGGCGTCATCGAGGGCAAGAACGGCACCAAGGTGGACGTCGACACCACGACGTCCCTGGCCAAGGGGCAGTCTTTCGACGGCATCATCCTGCCCGGCGGCACCGGTAACGCGGATGCGCTGCGTATGGACAAGGACGCGGTCGAGCTGGTGGGCAAGCACGTCGATGCTTACCTGCCGCTCGGCGTCATCTGCCACGGCGCGTGGATCCTCACGGATGCGGACGTGCTCAAGGGCCGCACCCTGACCTCCTTCCCGTCCCTACAGACTGACCTGCGCAACGCGGGCGCTACCTGGGTTGACGACGAGGTCGTCTGCGACCAGGGTCTGGTCAGCTCTCGCACGCCGGACGATCTGCCGGCCTTCAACGACAAGTTGGTCGAGGAGATCGCAGAGGGGCAGCACTAAACCCTGCTTGACGATGCCCGGTCGCCGGAACCTTGCTTCCGCGGCCGGGCTTTTGCATGCCTAGCTCGGGCGCGCGCTAGAGCGGTGCCCCATGGTGTGTCGGTCGATGGCACGCTTGAGCGGTGAGTAGTGCTCGACGACGACGCGGCGGTAGGCTTCGGCATCGCCGGCATAAAGGGCGTTAATGATGTCCTGGTGGGCCTCGACGGTCAGGTCGAGGTTTTCCGACAGGGCGATCCGCACGTGCGGGAGGACGGCCATGTGGATCTGCCAGAAGGCATCGGAAAGCTCTTTAATGAGGGGGTTGGACGTGACCGAGACGAGCTGGGCGTGGAAGGCGCGGTCCTCGCGGGTGAACAACTCGCCCTTGGCGCGCCGGGCCCGCATGCCCTCGACGATAGTTTGTAGCTGGGACATGTCTTCGCCGCGGTAGTGGCTGACCAGGTCGTCGGTCATCCACAGATCGAGGGCCTGGCGGGTATTGACCACGTCCAGGAGGCGCTCGAGGAAGTGGTCGGTGTCCAAGACGATGCGGAAGACCATGCTCGTGACCATGGGGGACAGGGACATGTCCGCGACATAAGTCCCGTGGCCGTGGCGCACCTCGACGATGTCCAGGCTCGACAGGGTGCGTACCGCCTCGCGCACGCTGGAGCGGGAACAGCCCAGCTCCTCGCACAGGGCTGCCTCAGAGGGGAGGCTATCGCCAGTGGTCAGCCGCCGGGAGCGGATGTAGTTGATGATGCCGGTCACGGCATGGGCGGCGGCGCCGGAGTGGTTGAACATGGAGGGACGGACTTTCTAGCTCGGGGCCGGCGGACTCAGTTCCTTCTAGTTTAGTCGGTGTGCCCGGGCTGGAGTGAGTCGTTTCAGCGGTGGGAACGCTGGGCCGCCGGACCGCGGGGGTAGCGTGTCGGAGACCCCATAAACGACACTTATGCGACGCGAGACACTGTTAACATCGGGCGCGAATCAAATGTAGCCGATTTGTTATCAAAGTTCTGGCCTGCGATAACGTTCCCATTTCGCGGCCATTCATGGAAAACACAGACGTTTTCATGGCGATATTGAGCTGGACGCGTACCTTGGGTGGCAGCACGGAAAAGCGAATAAGTTAACTACGCCGGTGATAAGAAAGCAAATCACGGGTGTAGGCCGTGTGATTCCGACAGACGAAATTACCAATAACTAACCGAGAGGAAAGTGTGACTATGTCTAAGGACATCAAGGACCTGCTCAACGCCACCGCCTACGACAAGGACGGCGAGAAGCTCGGCGACGTCAACGAGATCTTCGTGGACGACAACACCGGTAAGCCCACCTTCGTGGACGTCAAGCACGGTCTGTTCGGCATGAACAGCAGCCTGGTCCCGCTGCGCGGCCACGACTTCAACGGTGACGAGCTGCGTCTGGCATTTTCCAAGGATCGCATCAAGGATGCCCCGGACTTCGATTCCGACTCCGCACTGACCCCGGAACAGCAGAACGACATCTTCCGTCACTACGGCCTGGAGCAGGCCGAGGACCGCACCGAGTACCGCGACACCAACCGCGACGTTAACCGCGAGCAGGACCGCACCAACGCCGGTACCGCTGGTGTCGCTGGTGCTGGCGCCGGCGCAGGTGTTGCAGGCGCTGGCGTTGCCGGCGAGCGCACCGCTGCCGACGAGAAGAAGGTTGCCGGCGAGCACGCTGCTGACAAGAACGTTGCTGACCGCGAGGCCGCAGCCACCGAGCGCCAGGCTGCTACCGACGACCGCACCGCTGCTAACAATGACGGCTCCATGATCCGTTCCGAGGAGCAGCTCAACGTCAACAAGGAAAAGGTTGCTTCCGGCGAGGCTCGCCTGCGCAAGTACGTCGTCACCGACACCGAGACCGTCGAGGTTCCGGTTACCCACGAAGAGGTCCGCGTCGAGCGCACCCCGATCTCCGAGGAAAAGGCTGCTAACTTCACCGGCGAGATCAAGGACGGCGACACCGAGGAAGCTTCCGTCACCCTGCACGAGGAGCGCCTCAACGTTGACAAGCAGACCGTCCCGGTCGAGAAGATCAACCTCAACAAGGAGCAGGTCACCGAGACCCAGCGCCACACCGAGGAGCTGCGCAAGGAGCAGATCGACACCGACGGCCTGGGCACCCAGGACAAGAAGTAAACACTTCCTCGTCTAAATAGCACACCCCGGCAGGCCCCGCGCCTGCCGGGGTTTTGTGCTGCCAGCAGGTCTTCGACTAGTTCCAGCAGGTATTCGCCTAGGTCTTGTCGTCGGTGAGGCAGTGCTTGGGCGGCTAAGTGGTACTGATAAAGTATTTCGGTTCCAATAATTCCCGCTGCCGCGTGCAGCTTGCCACAACTCAAGAAGGTGACCCATACGTCCGTAACGCATGCCGACAACGACAAGCTTTTCAACCCGACTTTTATCCTCGCGTGGATCGTAAACTTCGCGCAGTTCCTCGTCTTCTACATCCTGATCACCACGATGGCGGTCTATGCCGTCACCCAATTCGGTGCTTCCGATACCGCCGGCGGCTTCGCTGCTAGCTCCTTCGTCGTGGGCGCCACCGTGGCCCGGCTCTTTTCCGGCTACGTAGTCGACGCCGTCGGCCGCCGGTCCTCGCTCTTGGTGTCCCTGGTACTGGTTGTAGTCAGCTGTGTTTTGTATTTCCCGGCGCATTCGCTGGCGGTGCTGATTCCCGTTCGCTTCGTGCACGGTGTGGGCTACGCGGTGACCTCCACGGCGATTATGGCCGTGGCGCAAGCCGTCATCCCGAACCGCAAGCGCGCCGAGGGGACCGGCTATTTCGCCCTCGGCACCACGCTGGCGACGGCGATCGGCCCGGCCATCGGCCTCTTTCTGGCCAACGGGCCGGGGTATACCACGATGTTCGTGGTCGTTTCCGCGCTGACCATCATCGATCTTGTCGTCGCCTTGTTCCTCAAGGTTCCGGAAAGCAACCGCGACTCCCGGCCGAAGTTCACCTTGGCCGCGGTGGTCCACCCGCGGGTCGCGCCCATTGGCGTGTTCATGTTCCTAGTCGGCATCGGTTACACCGGCGTCGTGACCTTCCTTAATTCTTATGCGCACGCGACCGGCCTGACCGCCGGTGCCGGGCTGTTCTTCATCGCCTATGCCTTAATGACCTTTGCCATGCGCTTCTTCCTGGGGCGTCTCCAGGACCGGCGCGGTGACAACAGTGTCATCTACATCACGCTGGCGGGCTTTATCGCTGGCCTCGCCCTGTTGGCCACGGCGACCGCCGACTGGCACGTGGTCCTCGCGGGCTCGCTGGTCGGCTTGGGTTATGGCTCCATCATGCCGGCCGTGCAGGCGATTTCCGTGCGGCTGGTCAAGCGTGAGGAGATGGGCGTTGGCATCTCCACCATGTTCCTCTTCCTCGACCTGGGTGTGGGGCTCGGCCCGATCTTCCTGGGCATGCTCATTTCTTCTACCGGCTACTCGGCCATGTACTGGTTGCTCGCCGGCCTCATCGTGGTGGCGGGCTGCGTCTACTACCTCGTCCACGGTCGCACCGACGCCGCCAAGGGCAGCAACTTGCACACCGAAGACATTTAGAGGTGCGCCCTTCGCGCTCCGGGAGCAGATTCTGGTGCAGCCGGGTCGTGCTGGTGACCGCGAAGGGTTCATCAAGGGGGATTGGTGCCTGGCGGTTGGCCGGGTGCGCCCTTCGCGCTCACCGGGAGCAGATTCTGGTGCAACCGGGTCGTGCTGGTGACCGCGAAGGGTTCATGAAGGGGGGATTGGTGCCTGGCGGCTGGCCGGGTGCGCCCTTCGTGCTCACCGGGAGCAGATTCTGGTGCAACCGGGTCGTGCTGGTGACCGCGAAGGGTTCATGAAGGGGGATTGGTGCCTGGCGGCTGGCCGGGTGCGCCCTTCGCGCTCACCGGGAGCAGATTCTGGTGCAACCGGGTCGTGCTGGTGACCGCGAAGGGTTCATGAAGGGGGGATTGGTGCCTGGCGGCTGGCCGGGTGCGCCCTTCGTGCTCACCGGGAGCAGATTCTGGTGCAACCGGGTCGTGCTGGTGACCGCGAAGGGTTCATGAAGGGGGATTGGTGCCTGGCGGCTGGCCGGGTGCGCCCTTCGCGCTCACCGGGAGCAGATTCTGGTGCAGCCGGGTCGTGCTGGTGACCGCGAAGGGTTCATCAAGGGGGTGTAAGGCATGAAAAAAGCCCCCAGGAGGGGGCTTGGGCGGTACCGGCTTAGGCGGCAGGTTGCTTGGACGGCTCGATGATATCGCCGACGCCGTGCTCGGCGGCGTCCCAGACTTGCTTGTCCTGGATGCCCGCGCGCTTGGCGACGATGGTGGCGCACACGGACTGGCCGGTGACGTTGACGGCGGTGCGGCCCATGTCGATGATGGGCTCGATGGCCAGCAAGAGGCCGACGCCGGCCAGCGGCAGGCCCAGGGTGGACAGCGTCAGGGTCAGCATGACGGTCGCGCCGGTCGTGCCCGCGGTGGCGGCCGAGCCGATGACTGAGACGAAGATGATGAGCAGGTACTGGGTCGGGCTCAGCGGGATGTCGTAGAACTGGGCGACGAAGATGGCCGCAATGGCCGGGTAGATGGAGGCGCAGCCGTCCATCTTTGTCGTCGCGCCCAGCGGGATGGCGAAGGAGGCGTATTCGCGCGGCACGCCCATGGCCTTTTCGGTAAAGCGCTGGGTCACCGGCATGACGCCCATGGACGAACGGGTGACAAAGCCCAGGGAGAACACGGGCCAAACGCGCTTGTAGAAGCCCATGACCGGGATGCGGTTGTAGGCCAGCACGGCCGGGTAGACGACCAGGATGACCAGGGCCAGGCCGACGTACATGGCAAGCACGAACTTGCCCAGGGAGGCGAGGGCGTCCCAGCCGTAGGAGGAGACGGCCTTACCGATGAGCGCGGCGGTGCCGATGGGTGCCAGGCGGATGATCCACCACAGCACGACCTGGATGACCTTGAGGAAGGACTCGGTGAAGTTCAGGAACGGGTCGGCGGCCTTGCCGGCCTTGACGGCGGCGATGCCCAGTGCCAGGGAGACGACGAGGATCTGCAGGGCACCGAAGCTCAGCGAGACCTCGTTGTCGCTGAAGGAAGCGCCCAGGCCGATGAAGTTTTCCGGGACGATGGACTGGAGGAAGCCGAGCCAGGAGCCGACGTTGCTGGGTTCCTCGGCGGTGGAGGCGTCCACGGTGGTGCCCACGCCCGGCTTTATGACGACGGCGACGAGAATGCCGATGACTACGGAAATCAGGGCGGTGATGGCGAACCAGATGAGGGTGGAAATCGCCAGGGAGGCGGCGTTGGCAACCTTGCGCAGGTTGGCGACCGAGGTGATGACCGCGGCGAAAATCAGCGGCGGCACCATGACCTTGAGTAGCTGGACGTAGGCGGAGCCGACGCCGGTGAGCAGGGAGGTCAGCCAGTTGGGATCCTCGGAGGTGCCGCCCATGCCGGCGGCGATGAAGCCGAGGATGAGGCCGATAATCAGGCCGGCGATAACTTGGGCGCCGAAGCCGGTGGCCCACTTGGGCAGGCCGGAGGAGCCGCGGGTGTTCTTATCGTCGGCGGGCGTGGCCGCGGACGATGGCGTGGAAGAGGACATGAGAAACCTTCTTTAGAAATGAACCGACTAGGTTAGGAAAAATAGACAGGGTAGTTCTTTAAATTGCCTGTTCCACCTTAGACCCTGGCAGGTCAATAGCACAATCCCGCAAGCCCTAGCCGGCCGCCGAAACTCCTGGCAGAATGGGGATATGGCTCTGGAGACACTGGATGATTCGCAGCTGGAACGCATTCTCGTGGTGGTAGCGCACCCGGACGACGCCGAGTACGGCATCTCCTGCGCGGTCAAGCAATGGACCGACGCCGGCAAGGAGGTGGCCTACCTGCTGGTCACCGCCGGCGAGGCCGGGATTAGGAGCCTGCCGCCGGAGGAATGCGGCCCGCTGCGCGCGGAGGAGCAACGGCGCGCCTGCGCGGCCGTCGGGGTCGAGGACCTAGAGATCCTGGACTTCCCGGACGGGCTGGTGGAGCACTCGCACGCGGTGCGCCGGGCCATCGCCGCCAAGATCCGGAAGTTTAAGCCGGATACCGTCGCCATCATGATGTTCGGCCTGCAGGCGCGCTGGGGGCTCAACCACGTCGACCACCGCGCGGTGGGCGTGTCCACGATTGACGCCATCCGGGACGCCGACAACCCCTGGATCTTCCAGGACCTAGACCTGCCGGCCCACAAGGCGCAGCGGCTGCTGGTGGCTAACGACCCGGACAGTACCCACGTGCAGACGCTGAGTGGGGAAGCGGTGGCTGGTGGGGTGGCATCGTTGAGCGAGCACAAGCGCTACCTCGAAGAGCTGCCCGACCATCCGCGGCCGGAGGATTTTATCCCGCAGATGGTCGCGTTGGACGGCGGTGGCTACGGGCTGCGCGTGCGCGTCTACGATCCGGTTTAGAACGCCGGAAGTTGACGCGGCAACTAAAAGCCGTGGCAGTGGCTCTAACAGGGCTTAATTAGGATAGCCTTTCTGGAAATCGGGCGGTCTGCGCCGTAGATTGAGGACATGTCTAAATTTAGCCCTCTCAACTGGCCTGTCGTGCGCCAGTTCCGCTCGGGTGACGCCTTCGGACGGGACGTGAATACCCAGTCCGCCAAGAGCCAGCACCTGCACGGCCGGACCGCGGAGGCGGACAAGGTTGTCCAGTCCGTGTGCCCCTATTGCGCGGTGGGCTGTTCCCAGCGCGTCTACGTTAAAGATGACAAGGTTATCCAGATCGAGGGCGATCCGGATTCGCCGGTCTCGCGCGGCCGCCTGTGCCCGAAGGGCTCGGCCTCGGAGCAGCTGATCAACTCCGAGTCCCGCCTGACCACCATCAAGTACCGCGCGCCGTATGCCACCGAGTGGCAGGACCTGGACACGGATACCGCGATGGAGATGATCGCGGACCGCTACCTGGAGTCCCGCCGCAACGGCTGGCAGGACACGGACGATTACGGCCGTCCGCTCAACCGCACCATGGGCGTGGCAGGCCTGGGCGGGGCGACGCTCGATAACGAGGAAAACTACCTGATTAAGAAGCTGTTTACCGCCACGGGCGCGGTGCAGGTCGAAAATCAGGCCCGCATATGACACTCCGCCACCGTTCCCAGTTTGGGAACTTCGTTTGGCCGCGGCGGCGCAACCCAGCCGCTGCAGGATATGGCGAATGCGGACTGCATCGTCATTGAGGGTTCGAACATGGCCGAGTGCCACCCGGTGGGCTTCCAGTGGGTGGTTGAGGCCAAGAAGCGTGGTGCCCGCATCATCCACGTGGACCCGCGGTACACGCGTACCTCTGCCTTCGCGAACCGACACATCGGTATCCGCGGCGGCACGGACGTGGTGCTGCTGGGTGCGTTGATCAAGTACATGATCGACAATGATCTGTACTTCCACGACTACGTGGTCAACTACACCAACGCGCCGACCATCATCAGCGACGACTACCTGGACACCGAGGACTTGGACGGGCTGTTCTCCGGCTTCGACCCGGAGACCGGCAAGTACGTCAACGACTCGTGGCAGTACGTCAAGAAGGATGAGGGCCAGGCGTGGAACGTGGAGCGCGACGAGACCCTGCAGCACCCGAATTCGGTGTTCCAGATTCTCAAGCGTCACTACGCGCGCTACACGCCGGAGATCGTGGAGGAGACCTGCGGTATCTCGCAGGAGGACTTCTACTACCTGGCGCAGTCGATCGCGGATAACTCCAAGCCGGATCGCACGACGTGCTTCGCCTACGCTTTGGGCTTTACCCAGCACACGCTGGGCGCGCAGTTCATCCGCACGGCGGCTATCCTGCAGCTGCTGATGGGCAACGTCGGCCGCCCGGGCTCGGGCATCATGGCGCTGCGCGGGCACGCCTCGATCCAGGGCTCGACGGATATCCCGACGCTGTTTAACAACCTGCCGGGCTATCTGCCGATGCCGCACGTCCAGGACGACGGCTGGGACAACTACGTGGCCAACTTCGCCAAGCCGGGCTCGAAGGGCTTCTGGCAGATCGGTGAAAACTACGCCGTGTCCCTGATGAAGTCCTACTTCGGCGACAACGCCACGAAGGACAACAACTGGGGCTTCGACATGATGCCGCGCATCTCCGGGGCGCACTCGACCTACGAGACGCTCATGGGCATGCTCGACGGGCAGGTCGAGGGTTACCTGGTCTTCGGCCAGAACCCGGCGGTGGCGCAGTCCAACGGTGGCATGCAGCGCCGTGGCCTGGCCGCGCTGAAGTGGCTGGTGGTCCGCGACTTCCAGGAGATCGAGACCGCCTCCTTCTGGCACGACTCCCCGGAGATTAAGACCGGCGAGCTCAAGACGGAAGAGATCGGCACGGAGGTCTTCCTCATGCCGGCGGCCACCCACGTGGAAAAGGCCGGCACCTTCACGCAGACGCAGCGCATGCTGCAGTGGCGTTTCAAGGCTGTCGATGCCCCGGGCGACGCCACCAGCGAGCTGTGGTTCTTCTACCAGCTGGGTAAGAAGATCAAGGAGCGCTTGGCGGATTCCACCGACCCGCGCGACCGCGCCATCCAGGCGCTGGCGTGGGACTACGAGGAAAACGAGGAAGGCGAGCCGCACTCGGAGGACATCCTCAAGGAGATCAACGGCTACTACCTGGACGGCCCGAAGAAGGGCCAGCTGCTGCCGGCGTTCACGGAGATGAAGTCGGACGGCACTACCTCGGGTGGCTGCTGGATCTACACCGGCGTCTACAAGGACGGCATCAACCACTCGGCCAAGAAGGTCCCGGGTTCGGAGCAGAACGAGGTCGCTCTGGAATGGGGCTGGGCGTGGCCGGCGAACCGCCGCATCCTGTACAACCGGGCATCGGCGGCGCCGGACGGCACCCCGTGGTCGGAGCGCAAGAAGTACATCTGGTGGGACGCCGAGGCCGGCAAGTGGGCCGGCGACGACGTGCCGGACTTCCCGGCCACGCTGCCGCCGGATTACAAGGCGCCCATCGACGCGGTGGGCCCGGCTGCCCTGGACGGCACGGATGCCTTCATCATGCAGACCGACGGCCGCGGCTGGCTGTTCGCTCCGTCGGGCCTGTCGGACGGTCCGCTGCCGACGCACTACGAGCCGCATGAGTCTCCGGTGCGCAACATCCTGTACAAGCAGCAGCAGTCGCCGACGCGCTTGACCATCAAGCGCCCGGACAACCTGTCGAAGCCGGAGGCCGGCACGCCGGGATCCGAGGTCTTCCCGTTCGTCTTCTCCACGTACCGACTGACGGAGATGTACACCTCGGGTGCGATGTCGCGCCGCCTGCCGTACCTGGCGGAGCTCCAGCCGGGGCTGTTCTGCGAGGTCTCCAAGGCCCTGGCAGAAAAGCGCGGCCTGGAAAACGGCGGCTGGGCCACGATTGTCTCGCCGCGCGGCGTGATCGAGGCGCAGGTGCTGGTCACCGACCGCATGGAGCCGATGGTCATCAACGGCCAGGAGTTCCACCAGTTGGGTCTGCCGTTCCACTACGGCGATTCCAACAACGCGGTGGTGGCCGGCGACGGCCCGAACGACCTGCTGGGGCTTACGCTGGAGCCGAACGTGTTCATCCAGAACTCGAAGATCGGCGCCTGCGATATCCAGCCGGGCCGCCGCCCGCGCGGCCAGGCCAAGTTGGAGCTGCTGCACGAATACCAGCGCCGGGCCAACCTGGACCTGGATTCGGGCAACCAGTTGGTCGACGTGCTCGATGAGTTCACCATCGAGTCCAAAAATGCCGACGAGGACGGCGGCACCGGCACGGACCGGACCGCCGGCAACGTGGCGGACGACGAAGGAAAGGAGTTCTAGGTGACTGACGTTTTGGGCGCTAATTCCAACGCGCTGACCGAGCACTCCCACGGGTATGACTCATACACGCGCATGGCGTTTTTCACCGATACCTCCGTGTGCATCGGCTGCAAGGCCTGCGAGGTCGCCTGCAAGGAGTGGAACCGTAACCCCGTCGAGGGCTACGAGCTCACCGGCAACTCCTACGACAACACCGGCGCGCTGGGGGCGAATACCTGGCGCCACGTGGCGTTCGTGGAGCAGGGCGACGACCGCATCCAGGAGGCCCGCGAGGAGGGGCGGAAGCTCATCTCGCTGGGCATGCCGACCATCGGCGGCGCGGAGCCAGAGATTGACACCACCCCGCCGGATACTTCGGATTTCCGCTGGCTGATGTCCTCGGACGTGTGCAAGCACTGCACCCACGCCGGCTGCCTGGACGTGTGCCCGACGGGCGCGCTCTTCCGCACCGAGTTCGGCACCGTGGTCGTCCAAGACGACGTCTGCAACGGCTGCGGTACCTGCGTGGCAGGCTGCCCGTTCGGCGTGATTGAGCGCCGCGACGACGGCGGCGTGACCCTGAAGACGGACAAGACCGCCACCGTCGATCACCAGGACAACCCCCACGCGGGCGTCAACGTCTTGGCCAAGCTCAAGCAGCTTAAACCGCAGGGCGACGACCACACCGCGGGCCAGCCCATGCCGGTGAAAAACCTGGGCGTGGCCCAGAAGTGCACCATGTGCTACGACCGGCTAAAGATGGGGCAGGAGCCGGCGTGCGCGAAGACCTGCCCGACCAATTCCATCCAGTTCGGCACCTACGACGACATGCTCGCCGCCGCCCAGGAGCGCGTGCGCGAGCTGCACGCGCAGGGCCTGCACGAGGCGCGCCTCTACGGGGCGAACTCGGAGGACGGCGTCGGCGGCACCGGCTCGCTGTTCCTGCTGCTGGATTCGCCGGAGGTCTACGGCCTGCCGCCGGATCCGCGCGTGCCTACTGCGGATCTGCCGCAGATGTACAAGACAGCAGCTAAGGCCATCGGCGCGATGGCGCTGGCGGTCGCGGGATCCTTCGTGTTGGGAGGCAAGAAGTGAGCGCATACGACGAATACCGGCCCCCGCAGCCGGAGCGGGCTAACCGCTACAAGAAATTCGACGGCACCAAGCCGAAGCGCAAGAAGCGCGGCAAGGTAGGCGCCGGTGCGCAGGACGGCTCCAAGGAGCAGCGGATGGCGGAGGACTTCGAGTTCTCCTCCTACTACGGCAAGCCCGTGGTCAAGGCCCCGCCGTGGGAGTGGCCGATTGGCGTCTACCTGTTCCTAGGCGGCGTCTCCGGCGGTTCGGCGCTGCTGTCGCTGGGCGCGCAGGCCACCGGCAACCGAGCGCTGCGGCGTTCGACGTCTATCTCCGCCTTCGGCGCAGCCGCGGCCGGCTCGGTCTGCCTGGTGCTCGACCTGGGCCGCCCGGAGCGGCTGCTCAACATGTTCCGCGTGTTCAAGGTGACCTCGCCGATGAGCATCGGTTCCTGGATCCTGGCTACCTTCGCCACGGCGGCCTCGCTGCCAGCTCTGTCCGAGCTCGACGATGCCACCGGGCGCCGCGTCCCCCTGCCGAAGTTCGCGCGCAAGGCCGTGCACGGCGCGGCCGGCCCGGCCGGCGTCGTCGCCGGTGTACTGGGCGGCCCGCTGGCCGGCTACACCGCCGTGCTGCTGGGCAACACCTCGAACCCGACCTGGAACGACACGAAGCGGCACCTGGCCTTCGTCTTCGTCTCCTCGGCCTCGGCGGCGGCCTCCGGCCTGGCGATGGTGACCACCCCGCAGCAGTTCGCCGGCCCGGCCCGTGCCTTGGGCATGATGGCCGCGGTCAGCGACTTGGTCGCCACCCGCGTCATGGAAGAAAACATGGAGCCCGAGCCGCGCGAGACCCTGCACAAGGGCACGCCCGGCAAGCTGATGAAGGCCTCCGAGTACTTCATCGCCGCCGGGGGAGTGGGCACCGCGATTTCCGCGCTAACCAAGTCGCGGTGGGGCGCGGTCGCCTCCGGACTGAGCCTGCTGGCCGGCTCGGCGTGCACGCGTTTCGGCGTGCTGAATGCGGGTTTGGAGGCGGTCAAGGACCCGATGACGACCATCGGCCCGCAGAAGCGCCGCGCCGCCGCGCGGCGGGCGGAGCAGGGCTTGGATAGCTCGGTCGTCACCCCAGATTAGCGGGGGACAGCGCAGTCTGAGTTTTCGGTTTGTCAGCCCTGTCAAAGGGCGGCATAACGTTGGCTCGTGTGCCCAAGGTGGGACAGAACCTTCGGCACGAGCTACAACCGAATGAAAGATTGCATATTCGTGACTATTCCCCGCACGAAGTCGTCCTATGACAAGCGCTCGTACGACGCCTTCTATCGCAGCCGCGTAGGCCTTGCCCCTGGACCCGTGTTCGCCATCCTGGGCGTGCTCAGTGGTCTCTACTTCCTTCTGACCGGCACTGTTTGGGCAGTGACCGGCGAGTTCACCCGCCTGGGCGGCCACCTGGTCGAGGCCCTGGGCGCAGATATCCAGTCCTGGCAGTACTACCAGGAGGTCACCACCATGGAGGGCAACCCCCTCCAGCGCACCGACGGCTGGATCGTCGTCGCCATGCTCATTGGCTCCCTGGTGGCCGCCCTCATCGCCGGCGATTTCCGCTGGCGCATCCCGCCGCTGAAGCGCCGCTGGGTCCAGGCCCTGTGCGGCGGCATCATCGCCGGCTTCGGCGCCCGCCTGGCGTTTGGCTGCAACCTCGCCGCCATGTTCACCGGCATCCCGCAGTTCTCCCTGCACGCCTGGCTGTTTACCATCATGACCGCGGTCGGCACGGCCGTGGGCGTCAAGATCATCAAAATGCCGTGGTGGCGCGGGCCCTCCAAGCCCAAGCCGATCAACACGCCCAAGGTGGGCCTGGCGGACGTGCGCCGGCAGCTGCAGCGCAAGCGCTGGCTGGGCATCGCCGTGACCATCGTGACGCTTGTCATCGCCGTCGTCTACTTCGCTTCCGGCCAGCCGCTGCTGGGAGTGGCCGTCCTCTTCGGCCTGGCCTTCGGCGTGCTCATCCAGCGCGGCCAGATCTATTTTACCGCCGCGTTCCGTGACCTGTGGGTGACCAAGAAGACCAAGCTGGCGGACTCGCTGATCATCGGTCTGGCCGCCGCCGTCGTCGTGACCTTCGCGGTCCTGCTGCTTACGGATGCCACCCCGCTGACCAAGCCGGCCGGCTGGGGCACCATCCTGGGCGGCTTCCTCTTCGGCATCGGCATCATCTTCGCCGGCGCCTGCGAGACCGGCATGATGTACCGCGCGATGGAGGGCTAGCTGGTTGCCTGGGTGGCCTTCGCCGGCAACATCATCGGCGCCACCGTCTTGGCCTACGGCTGGGATCACTGGGGCATTTACGATGCCCTGGTGGCCAACGCCATCAAATTCAACTTCTACGAATCCTGGGGCCCGTGGCTGGCGCTCATCGCCTCGCTGGCCGCCCTCGGCCTGTGGTGGCTGGCGCAGGCTCCGCTGCGCACCGACCGCCGCGGCCGCCTCGACGCCCAGTACGGAAAGGACAACTAGTGAACGAGCTACCTGATTTCGAGCTGGATCTTTGCGGCGAATCTTGCCCCTACCCGGTTATCCAGACTTTGAGCGCCCTGCAGGACATGGACCCGGGGCAGAAGCTGCAGATCACCACCGACTGCCCGCAGGCCTTCCGCAACGTGCCTGACGATGCCACCGCCGCCGGCCACCGCCTGGTCGGCGAGCCGGAACGCACCGGCGCGCGCATGACCTTCGTCTTCGAGCGCGGTGAGCACGTCACCGGCCCGCGCATGGACAACAAAACCCAGCAGACCAAGCCGGGTCTGCTGGGCAAGCTGAAAAATAAGCTGGGCCGCTAGCGCACGCTAATCAGGGCCTCGCCGGTAGCCGGCACGGTGCGGCCGATGACCGGGTAGCCCGGCACCTCACCGATGAGCAGCAGGCCGCCGGAGGTCTGCGCGTCGGCCAGGAAGATGAGGTCTTCCTCGCTGGCCTCGCCGCCGTCCAGGTGCGGGCGGACCCAGTCCAGGTTGCGGCGGGAGCCGCCGGGGATGAAGCCGTCGGCCAACGCCTCGCGGGCGCCGTCGATGGCGGGCACGGCCGACTGATCAATCTCCGCCGCGATGCCGGAGGCCCGGCACATCTTGTACAGGTGGCCCAGCAGGCCGAAGCCGGTGATATCGGTCGCGGCCTTGATCCCGGCCTGGGTGGCGGCCTGAGCGGCCTCCCGGTTCAGCGTGGTCATGGATTCGACCGCCGACGGGATGGCCTCGCCGGTGGCCTTGTGCTTGTTGTTCAGGATGCCGACGCCGATGGGCTTGGTCAGGGTGATGGGCAGGCCCGCCTCGGCGGAATCGTTGTGCATGAGCTTGTCCGGGTCCACGATGCCCGTGGCCGAGAGCCCGTAGAGCGGCTCCGGCGCGGTAATAGAGTGCCCGCCGGTAATCGAAATGCCGGCCTGCTCGGCTACGTCCATGCCGCCGCGCAGCACCTCGCGCAGGATGTCCAGGCTCAGCACCTCGCGCGGCCACCCCACGAGGTTGATGGCGGTAACGGGCGTGCCGCCCATCGCGTAGACGTCGCTCAGCGCGTTCGCCGCGGCGACCCGGCCCCAGTCATAGGGGTCGTTGAGCATCGGGGTGAAAAAGTCGGCGGTGGAGATGACGGCCAGCCCGTCCTGGATCTTGACCGCGGCGGCGTCGTCGCCGGCGTCCAGGCCGACGATGACGTTCGGGTCCGCGTGGCCCACCAGGCCTTCGACGGCGGATTCGAGCTCGCCGGCGGGGATTTTGCAGGCGCAACCGCCGCCTGCTGCGAATGAGGTCAGCTTGATATCGTCCATGCCCCCGAGCCTACCCGTCAAAGCGCCCGGGATGGTACGGTTGTCGCCCCTCCCATGAACCCTTCGCGCTCACCGGGAGCAGGAAAGTGTGCACTTTGCTCGCGCTGGTGACCGCGAAGGGCGCACCTAGGCAGGCGGGCGCTGGTGTTGGCCGCGGGGGTGCTTGGTAGAGTCTCCGGTGGAGGCGTCTGCGTCCTGGTGGGCGCCCCGGTCTTCAAAACCGGTGAGGCCGAGTATCTCGGTCTGGCAGGTTCGATTCCTGTCCGTCTCCGCCAATAAGCTTATTTTTATCCAGGAGTGCCGTGACTGACCCGCGCCGCAACATCCCGCGCACCGATGAACTGCTGAAACTGCCCGAGGTCGAGCAGGCCCGGGCGCACGTGGCTGAGCCGGTGATTCGCAGCATCGTCGACGGTGTCCTCAACCAGGCCCGCCGCGGGCAGGTGCCGCCGGAGGACGTGGCGAGCGAGGTCGCCCGGCGAGTCGGCAGCGCCCAGCCGTATTCGCTGCGGCCGGTCATTAACGCCACGGGCGTTATCGTGCACACGAACCTGGGACGCGCCCCCTTGCCGCCCGCGGCCGTCGATGCCCTGGTCGCCGCCGCCGGCTACACCGACGTGGAGCTGGATCTCAAGACGGGCTTGCGCTCTAAGCACCGCGGACGCGGGGCGGTCAATGCGCTGCTTGCGGCGTGCCCGGCGGCTGAGGACGCGCTCATCGTAAACAACGGCGCGGCCGCCCTGCTGCTGGCTACTGCGGCGCTGGCCCCGCACCAGGAAGTGATTATCTCGCGGGGAGAGCTCATCGAAATCGGCGCGGGCTTCCGCCTACCGGAGCTCATCGAGTCCTCGCACGTGCGCCTGCGCGAGATCGGGGCGACGAACCGGACCCACCTCCACGACTACGTCGGAGTCATTGGTCCGGAGACCGGCGCCATCTTGAAGGTGCACCCCTCGAACTTCCGGATCACCGGCTTTACTAGCGCGGTCTCGGTGGAGCAGCTGCGCCCGGTCGCGCAGGAGCATGGCGTCCGCCTCATCGTGGACTTGGGATCGGGCCTTCTGACCCCGGACGCGACGCTGCCGGACGAGCCCGACCTGCACGCCCAATTGGCGGCCGGCGCGGACGTGGTCATCGCCTCCGGGGACAAGCTGCTGGGCGGCCCCCAGGCCGGGATTCTGCTCGGCACTCGGGAGGCCATCGCCTGCATGAAGAAGCACCCGCTGGCCCGGGCGCTGCGGGTGGACAAGCTGCGGCTCAACGCCTTAGAGGCCGCGCTGAACACGCCGAGCAACGCCGTCGCGGACGCGCTGCACGTCAGCGCCGAGTCGCTGAAAGCCCGCACGGAGGCGATGGCCGCGGAGCTGGGCGCGCAGGTCGTCGAGCACGCCGGGCGCGTGGGCGGCGGCGGGGCGCCGGAGTACCCGCTGCCCGGCTACGCCATCGCCTTAGACGACAAGGTGGCGGGGCGCCTGCGCAAGGGCAGCCCGGCGGTGCTCGCGCGCGTCCACGACGGGCGCTGCCTGGTGGATCTGCGCTGCGTGCCGCCCGGAGAAGATCCCACCTTGCTCGCGGCCCTGAAGGAGGCTATCTAGATGCAGGTCATCGCCACTGCCGGACACGTCGATCACGGCAAATCCACCCTGGTCAAAGCGCTGACCACCATGGAGCCGGACCGCTGGGAGGAAGAAAAGCGCCGCGGGCTGACCATCGACCTGGGCTTTGCGTGGACCACGCTGCCCAGCGGGGAAGACGTCGCCTTCGTCGACGTGCCCGGGCACGAGCGTTTCCTGGGCAACATGCTGGCCGGGCTGGGGCCCATCGGCCTGGGGCCGGCGCCCATCCTGCTCTTCGTCGTCGCCGCGGACGAGGGCTGGCAGGCCCAGAGCAGCGATCACCGCGACGCCGCGGTGGCGCTGGGTATCGAGCGCGCGGTGGTGGTCTTAAGCCGCGCGGACAAGGCGGACGCGCAACAGCGGGCTAACACCGCCGCCCAGGTCCAGCGGGAGCTGGCCGGCACGCCGCTGGCGCAGGCGCCGGTGGTGGAGGTCTCGGCGGTCACGGGCGAGGGCATCGACAAGCTGCGCGAGGCCCTCGACGGCCTGGTCGGGCCGGAACCGGACCCGGCAGCCGCCGTGCGGTTGTGGATCGACCGGTCGTTTAGCATCACCGGCGCGGGCACCGTGGTCACCGGCACCCTGGTGGCCGGCACCCTGCGGCCCGGGGACACTCTCAGCCTGTTCCAGGCCACCGGCGTGCGCGAGGTCGAGGTGCGCGGGCTGCACAGTGAGAACTCCGCCATCGACCTTGCCCAGCCGGTCAGCCGGGTGGCGGTGAACCTGCGCGGCATCGACGCCGGCACCATCCACCGCGGCGACGTGCTGGCCACCCCGGGCAAGTGGGAGGCCACCCGCGTTATCGACGTGCGCCGCACCACGGGCCGGGGCCTGGACGAGGTCCCGCAGGAGGTCGTCGCCCATCTGGGCAGCGCCGGGGTGGGTGTGCACGTGCGGCCCTTCGACGCCCAGCACGCCCGCCTGCAGCTGCCGGAGCCGCTACCGGTCGTGGTCGGGGACCGCCTCATCCTGCGCGGCTCGGGCGCGCGCCACGTGCTGGCCGGCGTCGAGGTCATCGACGTCGCCCCGCCGGAGCTCAACCGACGCGGGGACGGGACCCGGCGCGGCCAGGTGCTGGCGGGCATTACCGATGCCAGCGACGCCGGGGAACAGGTACGTCGCCGCAAGGCCGTGCGCGTCGAGGACCTGGCCCGCCAGGGCCTGGATACGGACAACCGACCGGCCGGCGTGGTCGCCTTCCGCGGGTGGTGGATTGCCGCCCGCGCGGTCACGGAGTGGAAGACCGAGCTGCTGGGCGCACTCGAGGCCTATTTCGCCGACAACCCGCTGGCCGCCGGCATGCCGCGCGTGGCCGCGGTCCACCTGTTGGCCTTGCCCGGCGAGGAGCTTCTCGACGTCGTCATCGCCGCGGCGAAGGTCAGTTCCGCCGACGGGCTGCTGAGCCTGCCGGGGCGCCAGGCGGGCCTCGGCGCGGCGGAAGAAGGCATCGCCAAGCTGGAAAAGCAGCTGGCCGATGCCCCCTGTGCGGCGCCCGAGGCCGGCGACCTGGAGGCCTGGGGGCTGGGCGCGAAGGAGCTGGCCGCTGCCGAGCGCGCCGGGCGCGTGGTGCGCCTGGGCGGCGGGGTGGTGTTGGTGCCGGCCAGTCTGGAGTGGGCCAAGGCCCGCCTGGGCGAGCTGGACCAGCCGTTTACGACCTCGCAGGCGCGCCAGGCGCTGGGCACCACCCGCCGCGTGGTCATCCCGGTGCTCGACCACTTCGATGCCCAGCGGGTGACCCGCCGGATCGACGCCGGGCACCGCGAGCTGCGCTAGCGGGAGGCGCTAGTCCTGCGCCGGCGGGTCGTGGTGCAGCTTCGGGAAAGGCCCGAAGGCGCTCCTGGGGACCTCCTCCTCGTCGGGAGCATCGGGCCCTAAAACCGGCCGCCCGCCCGGGGTGGGCAGGGGGAAGGCGGCGCAATCGAGAGTGACGTCCCAGACCTGGGGGACCGGCTGCGGGCGGGCCGGCCAGGCCTGCGCGTCCGGCAGCGCAGGCGGGACGGGGCGAAAGCGCAGCGCTTCTGCGTCGGCGGGGACATCGACGGCGATGCTGCCGTCGGCCACATAGGCACGCGCACAGACGGAGCGGTCACCCGCGGCATCGAGAGCTGCGGTCAGCGCCGGGTAGTCGGCCGGGGCCCCGATGGTGCCTAAGACGTGGTCTTCGGTGCTGGCGATGAGCTCCGCGGCCTGCCTGTCCACGCGCACGATGAGCTGGCAGGCGCGGCTGCGCGCCGCGAAATCGTCCGGCAGGTCCCCGCGGGAGGTATCCACCGCGGCGGGCTGGCCGCCGTCGAGGAGCGCTGCCTGGGCCGGCACCGTGTTGACGGGGACCAACCATTCGTCCGGGCCCAGGTGGATGCCGACCTCGACCTGGCCGTCGGCAATCTCGCACTGCGCCCACGTGGTGGGCACCAGCCCGGCGCGCCGCAGGCGCTCCAGGGAGGGGAAGGCCACCGCTTCTTCCGCGGTGATGGTGGCGATGATGCCCACGGCGGCCCGGACCCGCCAGCCGGTAGGCAGGGGCTCCAGGCTAACCTCTAAGACCTGCGGCTCGTGCGCCAGGCCGGGCAGGCTCAGCACCGCGGCGGGGATGAGGTGATCCAGGAGGGCCAGGTGCTCCACGCCAAGGAACTGGGCGGGCAGATGGTAGTTACGCATAAGGCGGCGCTCCTGCGGTTGCTTTGAGAAACGGGTGGGCTCAGCCAGAACCAGCCGAAAGCTGAGCGGCAAGCCCTCACTGCCAGACAGTCTATCGAGGCCTCCGCCGCCTTTACCCGATTACTAGGGTGGACGTTCGCCCAAAGTGGAGAAGTCCAGCACACAGTGCGTTATGGTATACGCCACAGAAGTATCGACTTATGTGTTCTGTCCACTCTTTTATCCACTCGGGAATCGAGTGTCTAGGGCAAGGAGGATCCTCATCTCGCAGCAAGAACCTTCATCATCGTCCGACGCCGGCGTAGGGTCGGAACCGGTTTCGGCCCAGCGCGGCGCCGGGCACAACCGCAAGCCAGGCCGCCTGCCGCAGGCCAAGCGGGTGCTCAAGGACATCATCTACCCGCACAACATCCACCCGGCGCTGGTGCCGGGCGTGTCCATCGAGGACCAGAAGATCAAGTACGGGGTGGACAAACCCATCCTGGTGGTGGTCGGCGGCCTCATCGTGGCGTTTATCATCTGGGGCGTGCTGGCCCCGCAGCAGGTTTTCGATGCATCCTCGGTCGCCCTCGAATGGGTCATGACGAACCTGGGCTGGATCTTTACCGTGCTGGCCATCGGGCTGGTCTTCCTGCTCCTCATCCTGGCGTTTTCCCGCTACGGGCGCATCCCGCTCGGCGTGGACGGGGAAAAGCCGGAGTTCTCCACGGTCAGCTGGGCGGCCATGCTCTTTGGCGCCGGCATCGGCATTGGCATCATCTTCTTCGGCCCCTACGAGCCGCTCAGCCACTACCTCTCGCCGCGGCCCGGGGCCTACGAGGCCGCCAGTGAGGAAGCCATGATGGGCGCGATGGCACAGGCGGCCATGCACTGGGGATTGAATGCCTGGGCCATCTACGCCATCGTCGGCCTCGCCGTGGCTTATGTGTCCTACCGCCGCGGGCGCGTGCCGCTGATGAGCTCCATCCTGTTGCCGCTGCTGGGAACCAAGAAGAACGACTCCTGGCAGGCCCGGGTTATCGACGGCCTGGCGATCATCGCCACGCTGTTCGGTACGGCGGCGACGCTCGGCATCGGCGCGCTGCAGATTAGCCGCGGCGTCGAGGTGGTCACCGGCTGGTCGCCGGAGGGCAACGCCCTGGCGCTGGTCATCATCATGGTGCTCTCGGTCGGCACCATCGCCTCGGCGGTCTCGGGCGTGGCCCGCGGCATCCGTTGGCTGTCCAACATCAACCTGGCCCTGGCGCTCGGCCTGGCGATCTTCTTCTTCGTGGTCGGCCCGACCGCGTTTTTGGCCAATATGCTGCCGGCCGTGGTCGTCGAGTACGTCGGCTCCATGCCGGACATGCTGGCCGCGAACATGGGCGAGGGCGAAGAGATGCAGGCCTACCTCTCGGCCTGGACCACGTTCTACTGGGCCTGGTGGGTGTCCTGGGCGCCGTTCGTCGGCGTCTTTGTGGCCAAGATTTCGCGCGGGCGCACCATCCGCCAGTACATCCTGGGCGTGCTTTTTATCCCGTCCGCCATCATCGTGGGCGCCTACACCATCCTGGGCGGGACCACCATCTGGCTGCAGCGCCAGTCCAACGCCGTGGCTCCCGACGGCACCGCCGAGTCCATGCCCGCGCCGGAGGAGATCTTCTTCGTGGTGCTGGATAAGCTCCCCGGTACCGAAATCGTCGCGCCGCTGGTGATGGTGATGCTCGCGGTCTTCTTCGTGACCACCGCGGACTCGGCCTCGCTGGTCAACTCGCAGATGACGCAGAAGGGCAACCCGCGGCCCAAGCCCTGGATCACCATCTTCTGGGTGCTGTGTATGGCCGGCATCGCCGTGGTGATCCTGCTGGCCGGCGGTCGCAACGCCCTGCAGGGCCTGCAGAACCTCATTACGATTACCGCGCTGCCCTTCGCCGTCATCATCGTGGCCATGTGCGTGGCCTTGGTGCGCGAACTGCGCAACGACCCGATGAGCATCCGTGCCCACTACGAGTCCCAGGCGATCTCCAACGCCGTCGTCCACGGCGTGCGCGACTACGGCGACGACTTCGCCCTGACCATCGAGCCGACCCCCTCCGAGTCCGACTACGCCACCGGCGCCGACTTCGACTCCACCGCGGACGAGGTCACCGAGTGGTACACCCGCACCGACGAGGAGGGCAACGCCGTCGGCTACGACTACGAGACCGGCGAGTACATCGCCGAGGACAACAGCGGCGTCGAGCCGGAAGGCGACGGCGGAGTTAAGTCGGACTAATAACGGCGGGGGAAAGGCCGGGCCTTTAAGGTAGTGGGCATGCACGATCTGCCCACCATCGCCTTCGCCTTCGGGCTGGCGCTGCTGGCCGGCCTGTCCACCGCGATCGGTGGCGCCATTGCCGTCAGCCGCCGCAACCCGGGCCCCGGCTTCATGGCCGGGGCCCTGGGCTTGTCGGCCGGCGTGATGCTGTACGTCTCCTTCGTCGAGATCCTCCCGGAGGGCAAAGAGCAGCTCACCGAGGCCTTCGCCGACGCGCGCGCCGGGACCTGGGCGGCCGTCGGCGCGTTCTTCGCAGGCATTGCCGTCATCGCGATCATCGACCGCCTGGTGCCGGAGGAAATTAACCCGCACGAGCCCGGCACCACCGAGGAAGCCGCTCGCCGCCGCCGGCTCATGAAGACCGGGGTGTTCACCGCCGGCGCGCTGGCCATCCACAACTTCCCGGAGGGTTTTGCCACCTTCCTGGCCGGCCTCGAGGACGTCCAGGTCGCGCTGCCCGTCGCGGTGGCGATTGCCATCCACAACATCCCCGAGGGCATCGCCGTGGCCGTGCCGCTGCGGGAGGCGACCGGCTCGCGCGCCAAGGGCTTCTGGTGGGCGCTGGTCTCCGGCTTAGCTGAGCCTATGGGCGCGCTTATCGGTTTCGTGCTCCTGATGCCGCTGCTGGGACCGGCGACGATGGGCATTAGCTTCGCCGCCATCGCCGGCACCATGGTCTTTATCAGCCTGGACGAGCTGCTGCCGACGGCCGAGGAAACCGGCAAGCACCACTTCGCCATCTACGGCGTCATCGCGGGCATGGCCATCATGGCGCTGTCGCTGCTGCTGTTCCTGTAGGAGTCTTGCGCGCAGCCGCCGCCCGCCGCGCCCCGCGGGCGAGGTAGAACGAGCCCAGCGCCGAGACGACAATTGGGCCGACCAGCCACAGCGGGGCCGCGGTCAGTTCCCAGGTGATGACGGCGGCGAAGAGGGGAGCCCGCTGAGTGACCGCCAGCACTGCGGCGGCGCCGATGAGCGCGCAGGTGATGATCGAGTATTCGCTGTCCATCCACGGCAGGCCGGCCCAATGAAAGAAGAAGGCGGCGGCCCCGCCCAGCGATGCCCCCGTGGCCAGTGCGGGCGTGAGCGTGCCGCCCACGGCCCCGCAGCGCAGGCAGAGCACCGTCAGGACAGGTTTGGCCACCAGCAGGCAGGCAAAGAGCGCGCCGCTGCCGCCCAGGTGCAGCGTGAGCTGGATGATATCGAAGCCGTTGCCCGGCACGGGCGGCAAGACCAGCGCGCAGGCGCCCACGGCCGCCCCGGCCGCGCCGACGGAAAGCGGCAGGTACCACCGCGGCGGGGTGCGGTTGCGGCCGGCCCAGTCCGCGCCGGCTGCGAAAGCGCCGCCGATGCCGCCGGCCAGCGGCATCACCACCACCATCCAGCCCACGGCCGCCAGGACGAGCCCGCGGCTGGGGGAGAAGTCGGGCAGCGTATAGAAAGCCTGGTGGCCCACCACCGGCCAGGCGGTTACGGTCGCCAGCCCGGAAACCGCCAGCGCGGAGCACACCGTGCGGAAGGTGGGGGTTATCCGCATTACGGAGAAGGCGAAGATGGCCCCGGCCAGCGGGACGTTATAGACCGCGCCCAGCCCGGCGCCGGCGGCGATAGGCAACAGCTCGCGAACGACGCTGTCGGTATGGCCGTCTTTCCGGGGGAAGGCCGCGGCGAGGGCGGCCGCACCCTGGCGCGGGGCGTTCTCCCGGCCGATGGAGCTGCCCGTGCCGGCGGCGAGCAGTTGGAAGGCGGCATCGGCTAGCGTGCGGCCTAGCGGCAGGCCCCGGCCGCCGCTTAACGCGTCGTCCACGGTGCGCACGGGACCGCCGCGGCGCAGCCACCACCAGCCGGCCCCGGCCAGCAGCCCGCCGGCGGACGGCACGCCGACGACGGTTAGCCAGTGGGCAGGGCCCGGATCGTCGTGCGCGCCCACCAACAGGAGGGCGTCGACGAACAGCGTCATGGCCATGCCGACCAGGCCGGCGGAAATACCGCTCGCGACCAGCAGGGCCAAGTAGGAAAGCCGGGATTTCAGCCGCGTGCTACGGGTGGTGCTACTTGGCCGCCCGGACATGCTGAATACCTTCGACGACGGCGACGATGATGGCGCCGCCCATGAAACCGAAGACCATCGAGCCGGCGGTATCGACCAGCCACTCCAGCACGCCGGCGGGGACCAGCTGGCTTAAGTGGTGGACGGCATCGGCGGGCGCGCTCAAGCCGAACTCGGCCAGGCCGGAGGTCAGGATGTGGCCGCCGACCCACAGCATCGCGGCGGTGCCGATGATGCCGATGATGTGCAATACGTAGGGCATGCCCTTGACCAGGGCCTTGCCCACGAAGGAATTGCCCTCGCGGCGCTCGAGCAAGCGCAGGCCGATGTCATCCATCTTGACCAGCACGGCCACAGCGCCGTAGACGCCCAGGGTGAAGACGATGGCGATGGTGATCAGCGTGACCACGCGCAGCCCGAAGGACTCCTCCATCAGCTCGTTGAGAGCGATGACCATGATCTCGGCCGAGAGAATGAGATCGGTGCGGATGGCCGAGGAGACGAGGGAATCCTCAGCCTCCGGGCCGGACTCGCGCACCGGCGTTTCCTGATCCTGCATGCCCGGCAGCAGCTTCGCGGCGATCTTGTGGGCGCCCTCGAAGCACAGGTAGCAACCGCCCAGCATCAGGATGGGGGTCAGCGCCCAGGGGGCCAGCCAGGACAGCAGGAGGGCCACCGGCAGGATGATGATGAGCTTGTTGACCAGGGAGCCCTTGGTGATGCGCCAGATCATCGGCAGCTCGCGCTTGGGGTCCACGCCGGCGACGTATTGCGGGGTCACGGCGGCGTCGTCGACCACCACGCCGACGGCCTTGGCGGAGGTCTTGCCCGTCAGCGCGGCGACGTCGTCGATCGACGAGGCCGCCGAACGCGCGATCAGCGCGATGTCATCGAACAAGGCAAGAAGGCCACCGGCCATGAAACCACTCTCCGAACAGTGCTAGGCGAATAAAGGCGAAAGCAAGAATTTTAAGCAAAAATCAACAGCTAAAACGATTGCAATCTACCCCGGATCCCCGGCGGCTGCAACACTTGCGACGCTAGAGTGCTTAGGCGTTGCCGGCGGGCACGAGCTCTACCTCGTCGGCCCACGTGAGCGGGAAGCCCAGCTGGTGCAGCCACTCCATGGCGTCGTCGCGGTGGCGGGTGATGCCCTCGACCGCGGTCAGGGTGGCATCGATAGCGCCCTCGGCCTCCTCGGCGGTGAGGTAACCGGCGGAGGTGGCGGCCGCGAGCTCGTCGATGTCCAAGACCTCGACCGGGCGGCCGGTCAGGGAGACCAAGTCGACGTAGAGGTCACGAGTGGACCACACGTCGTCGGTCACCGAGATATCTGCGATGTCGAAGTAGAAGTCCTGGGAGTGCTCGACGCCGGGGCGGAAGTGGAAGATGTTGGCGCGCAGGCGCAGTTCCGGCAGGAGCCAGGACTCCAGGTAGCCGAAGCACGGGTGGTCGGCGCCGCGGCCCATGTAGAGGCCGAAATCGGTGCGCTCGTAGCGGTCGACCGGGCGGTTAAAGCCCTTCGGATCGATGTTGAAATCGCCGCGCGTGTCGAAGGTTTCTTCCTTCACGGGATGCAAGTCAACGCTCATAGCTTTAATTAACCTCCACGATGGCGGCGGTGGGGGCGAAGCGGCAGCTGCCCTCCTCGGTGTTGACGGCGCCGCTGAGCAGGGCGACGACGGTGCCGGGGCCGGTGGCGGCGCGGCCCGAGATGGTCGCCGGGCCGTCCGGGTTAATCCCGTGGTCGCCCAGCGCGGTAACGCCGCTGCGGAAGTTGTTCAGGTTGAACCAGTGGACGTTCATCTGGCCCTGGTTGGGCGTGGCCGCCTGGGTGCCCATGGCGGTGAACAGGAAGGCGGTCTCGCCGGCGCCCGCGCCAGGGGTGGGGATCTTGGTCGGACCGGGCACCGCGATGGCAGACCCGACGGAGTCCTGCGTGCCGCCGATGCAGCGGCCGGAGACGGTCGGCCAGTAGAACTGGCGGAAGTTCGGGCCGCCGACGGGCATCTCCACGCCGGCCTCGCCGCCGCCCTGGCCGGTGGTATAAGCCAGCGCGGCCAGGATGGCGTTGCGCGCGTCCTCCGGCATCCACGGCTGGTAGGCGAAGTCGCGCACCTGCGCGGCCGCCTGCGGGGTGGGCCGGCCCAAGTGATCCACCGGCAGCGAGGAGCCGACGGCGTCTTCGAACTGCGCGCTCAGCTCGGCGGCGGACGACGCGGCCGAGGCGGCGGGCGCCGGTACCTGCGCGGCGGCCTCGGCGGGGGAGACCATGGCAACGAGGGCGCCGATAAGGCCGGCGGTCGCGGCTGACATGGCTGCCGCGCGGCCGAGGCGGGACGTCGAGTTCCGGCGGCGCGGGTGGTTGGCGTGGTCCGCAGAGGAAATGGTCACGATGAACGCAGTCCTTGGGTGGGGGATAAGTTCTAGTAAAGAAGTCGTTGTCCGGCGGTGACTAATCTGACCCCGGGATTTGTGTCTGCAAGCCTCCTGAGTCACATTAGTTACAGCCGTAACAACTTCACCTGTAGTAACAGTATTCAATTTTTGGCAACAGTCAACTGGAAACTTGACTATTACTTCATCTTTCGTCGAATGTAATGGTTTCGTTACACATCCCAGCGCGGGGCAAATGCGGAAGCCGCTGCGGGGGCCGGGAGGGCGGCGGGGATAATTTTGGGCGGTTTTTCGGTGGCCAATTCTGCAGCGAACCAGCAGGCGGGGTATCGTAGTACCCCGTTGAAAAATGTCCCGTTCCTGGGAGCCTGGGCGGCAAGAGCCTGCTCCCGGCAAGGAAAGCGGGAAACCCGAGATTCCATTGAAGGAGAATCGATTCGTGACCCATACTGAGTTCCGTAACGTCGCCATCGTCGCCCACGTTGACCATGGCAAAACCACCCTGGTCAACGGCATGCTGGAGCAGTCCGGCGCTTTCGGCGAACACGGCGAACACACGGACCGTGTCATGGACTCCAACGACCAGGAAAAAGAGCGCGGCATTACCATCCTGGCCAAGAACACCGCGATTATCCGTAAGGGTAAGGGCAAGGATGGCGCCGACCTTATTATCAACGTCATCGACACCCCGGGCCACGCCGACTTCGGCGGCGAGGTCGAGCGCGGTATCTCCATGGTCGACGGCGTGGTCCTGCTGGTCGATGCCTCCGAGGGCCCGCTGCCGCAGACCCGCTTCGTGCTGACCAAGGCCCTGGAGGCCAAGCTGCCGGTCATCATCGCGGTCAACAAGACCGACCGCCCGGACGCCCGCATCGACGAGGTCGTCACCGAATCCCAGGACCTCCTGCTGGAAATCGCCGCCGGCCTGGACGATCCGGAGGCCGCGGCCGCCGCCGAGGAGCTGCTCGACCTGCCGGTGCTCTACGCCTCCGGTCGTGCCGGCATCGCCTCCACCGAGAACCCGGGCGACGGCAACGTGCCTGCCGGTGAGGACCTGCAGCCGCTCTTCGACGTCATCTACGACGTCCTGCCGGAGCCGTCGGCCACCATCGACGCCCCGCTGCAGGCGCACGTGACCAACCTGGACTCCTCCGACTTCCTGGGCCGTATCGCGCTGCTGCGTATCTACTCCGGCACCATCAAGAAGGGCCAGCAGGTCGCCTGGATCCACTACGACGACGAGGGCAACCAGCACACCAAGACCGTCAAGGTCGCGGAGCTGCTGCGCACCGTTGGCTTCGAGCGCCAGCCGGCCGAGGACGCCATCGCCGGCGACATCGTGGCCATCTCCGGCATCTCCGACATCATGATCGGCGACACCATCGCGGACCCGGAGCACCCGGAGGCCCTGCCGCGCATCACTGTCGACGAGCCGGCCATCTCCATGACCATCGGCGTGAACACCTCGCCGATGGCCGGCCGTGGCGGCGGCGACAAGCTGACCGCCCGCCTGGTCAAGGCCCGCCTGGACCAGGAGCTCATCGGTAACGTCTCCCTGCGCGTCCTGCCGACCGAGCGCCCGGACGCCTGGGAGGTCCAGGGCCGCGGCGAGATGGCGCTGTCCGTGCTCATCGAGTCCATGCGCCGCGAGGGCTTCGAGCTGACCATCGGCAAGCCGCAGGTCGTCACCCAGGAGATCGACGGCAAGGTCCACGAGCCCTACGAGCTGATCACCATCGACGTGCCCTCCGAGCACCAGGGTGCGGTCACCCAGCTGATGGCCACCCGCAAGGGCCAGATGCAGTCCATGGACGTGCGCGAAGGCGACTGGGTCCGCATGGTCTTCCGCATCCCGGCCCGCGGCCTCATCGGCTTCCGCACCCAGTTCATGACGGAGACCCGCGGCGCGGGCATCGCCAACTCCATCTCCGACGGCCTGGACGTCTGGGCCGGCGAGATCAAGTCCCGCCCGACCGGCTCCCTGGTCGCCGACCGCACCGGCCAGATCACCCAGTACGCGCTGACCCAGCTGGCCGACCGCGGCAGCTTCTTCGTGGAGCCGGGCGACGAGGCCTACGAGGGCATGGTCGTCGGTGCCAACAACCGTGATGAGGACATTGACATCAACATCACGAAGGAAAAGAAGCTGACCAACATGCGCTCGGCCACCGCCGACGCCACGGTCACCCTCGCCAAGGCCCACACCCTGAGCCTGGAAGAGGCCCTCGAGTTCTGTGGCACCGACGAGTGCGTCGAGGTCGCCCCGAACGCCCTGCGCGTGCGCAAGGTGATTCTGTCCGCGACCGACCGCAAGCGCGCGGCCTCCCGCAACAAGCAGCTCAATAAGTAGTTCGCCCGAGCGTTAACTACCTCATCCCGCCCCTACTGCACTAAAGTGGGGCGGGATTTATTTCTTTCTAGAAGGCAGGTGCACCGGTGACAAAGCCGTTTCGCGGCGCGATCGCGCTGCTGAGCGCCGGGCTGCTGGGCGGCGGCGTTCTCAGTGCGTGCGCGGCGAACCCGGGCCCGCCGCCGGTGGTCGAAGAGGCCCCGTCGGAGCCCTCTACCACCTCGACGACGACCAACCCGCCGCCCGAGCCCACCGAGCGCTCGCGCGTGGCCGTCGGCGTCGACCCGCTCCAGGCCGGGTTGAACCCGCACCTCTTGGCGGACAACCAGCAGCTCGTTGAAGACATCGCCGACCTCGTGCTGCCGTCGGTTTTCCATGGGGACCAGCTAGATACCGACGTGGTGGACTCCGCCGAGGAAGTCGAGGCCCCGGAGGGCGTGGCCCAGCGCCTGCGCTACGAGATTTCCTCGGCCGCCCAGTGGTCCGATGGCACCCCGCTGACCTCAGCCGATTTCAGCTACCTGTGGGAGAAGATGCGCAGCGCCCCAGGGGTGAAATCCCCGGCCGCCTACCAGGCGATCAGTGCGGTGCACAGCTCCGACGGCGGCAAGATTGTCACCGTGGATCTATCCACCCGCGTGGCTGACTGGCGCGTGCTGTTCCAGCACCTCTTGCCCGCCCACCTGTTGGAGGAGGGCGACGCCTCCTTTAGCGCTGCCCTGGCCAACGACATCCCGGCCTCGGCCGGGCGCTTCCTGGTCGCCTCCGTGGACAACGCCCGCGGCATCATCACCCTGAACCGCAACGACCGCTACTGGGGCGCGGAGCCGGCCCAGCTGGACGTGATCGAGCTGCACTACATGCGCTCGTCCCAGCAGGCGGTCAACATGTTGCGCACCGGCCAGGTCGGTTTCGCCGACATCCTGCCGGAGCAGACCACCATGGAGTCGCTGTCCCTGGTGCCCGGGGTCGAGGCCCAGACCCAGGCCGGGCTGCGGCAGCTGCGCCTGCAGCTATCCACCCGCACGCTTGCCGATGCCTCCGTCCGCCGCGCCCTAGCCAGCCTCGTCGATACCGATCAGCTGGCCCGCCTGGCCACCGGCCGCAGCGCGGACCTGGCCGTGGCCCGCAACCCGGTGTCCGCCGGCGCGGATCTCACCCCGCTGCGCGAGCTCGCCGAGAACCGGCCCATCCGGCTGGCCGCGGACCCGTCCGACGTGCCCGCCACCAACGCCGCCCATGCGCTCGTGGACGTGCTCACCAGCCAGGGCATTGCCGCCGAGGTGGTCGGGGAGAAGATGTCGGTCATCACCTCCACGCTACTGCCCAACGAGCGCGCCGATGCCGTCCTCGCCTGGCACGACCTGACCTTGCAGCCGGCGGACTTCGCCGACTATTTCGTTTGCCCGAGCCCCGAGAACAAGGCTGGCGGCGACCTGTCCGGCTATTGCCCCGAGGACGCCGAGGCGCAGCTGGGGCGTATCCTGGGAGGCGAATACACGGGCGAACAGGCCCTCGAGCAGGTGCGCGCCCTGAATGCGGCCCAGACCCTCTACGTGCCGATCATCGACGAAACCCGGGTACACGCCGTGGGCCGGGGCATCGCCGGCCCCGCGGGCGCGCCGGCCGAGTGGTCGCTGGAAACCGCCCCAACCTGGAAAGAAGGAGAACGTGTCGAAGACTAACCTGGACCTGTCGGGATTTCGGGTCTTGCTGACCCACGCGCATCCGGACGACGAGACCCTGTTTACCGGCGGGACCATCGCCGGGCTGAGCGCGCGCGGCGCGCAGGTCACCGTCGCGACGGCCACGCTCGGCGAGGAAGGCGAGGTCATCGGGGACAAGTACCAGCACCTGGTGGCGGACGAGGCCGACCAGCTGGGAGGTTTCCGCATCGGCGAGCTGGACGCCGCCGTCGGTCACCTGGGCGCGCGGTCGGTGCTGCTGGGCGGGCCCGGCCAGTTCCGCGACTCCGGCATGGCAGGATCCGCCGCCCACGCCAACCCACGTGCCCTGGTCAACCGCGTCCCGGAGGCGGCGCAGCTCATCGCCCAGCTCATCGACGAGCTACGCCCTGATGCCGTCATCACCTACGGGCCCGACGGCGGTTACGGGCACCCCGACCACATCGCGGTGCACCAGGCTACCCACCAGGCGCTAGAGCAGGCCGGATGGGCCGTGCCCCGGGTGTGGTGGGCCATCTACGAGCGCGAGCTGACGCTGGGGGCGCTGGAGACCCTGCGCGTTCCGGAGGGCTGGCAGCTGCCGATCGCCGATTACCTAGACAACTTCACCAACGCCGGCGCCGATCTCAAGGTCCGGCTCACCCCGGCCGCCTACCAGGCCAAGCGGCGCGCGATGGCCGCCCACGCGACCCAGATCTGGCTCGGCGACGGCACCGTCACCGAGACCAACCCGGAACCCGCCTGGGTGCAAGCCACCAACCCGGCCGAGGTGCCCACCGGCTACGCGCTGTCCAACCGCCTGCTGATGCCGCTGCCGCGCACCGAGTCCTTCCAGCTCGCCCAAGGCCCGTCGCCGCTCGGCGAGGGCATCCGTGGGCTGCTGGGGGAGCTAGACTCATGAGCGGCGAGGAGGCGGTTATCCGCACCGACTTCACGCGGGCCGAGGCCGTCGGTGGGCTGACGTGGCTGTGCCTCGGGGCGGCGCTGTCCTGTCTGCTGGAGGTGGTCTACCTCAACGCGTGGATTGGGCCGGTACCGTTCCCGATTACCATCGTGGTGGCGTTCCTGTTCAACCACGTGCTGACCAAAACGGCGCGGCTGTGGAGCTCGAATCCCTTCGTGGTCGCGCTGCCTTTGGCGGTGTGGATCCTGCTCTTCGCGATATTTTTGTTTGGCGTTGAAGTAACCGGGGATCAACTACTAGCCAATAATATTCGCACCGTGTGCCTGCTTTTTGCGGGCATAGCGGGCGGTGTCTGGCATTTTGTCAAGACGAAGTGACATACTATTTAACGGCCTAAAAACTGGATCAGGAGATAATTTTCACCCATGACTTATACAATCGCCCAACCTTGTGTTGACGTGATGGACCGGTCCTGCGTCGAGGAGTGCCCGGTCGATTGCATCTATGAAGGCAAGCGTTCCCTCTACATCCACCCTGACGAGTGCGTGGACTGCGGCGCCTGCGAGCCCGCCTGCCCGGTGGAAGCCATCTTCTACGAGGACGACGTGCCGGACGAGTGGCTCGACTACAACGACGCCAACGCCGCCTTCTTCGACGATCTGGGTTCCCCGGGCGGGGCTGCCGCCTTGGGCCCGCAGGACTTCGACGCGCCGATGATCGCCGCGTTGCCGCCACAGAATCAGGAGTAGAAGCACCATGAACCGCACCCCGCTGGGGGAGAAGCTACCGGACTTTCCCTGGGACTCGCTGGCCGATGCCAAGGCCAAGGCCGCCGCGCACCCGGACGGAATCATCAACCTGTCCGTCGGGACCCCCGTGGACCCGGTCTCGCCGGGGGTGCAGCTGGGCCTGGCATCGACGGCCGCGGAGCCGGGTTACCCCGCCACCGCCGGCACGCCGCAGCTACAAGAGGCCATCGTGAGCGCTTTGGAGCGGCGCTACCACGTGACCGGCCTGGATACCCAGTCGGTGCTGCCGGTTATCGGTTCTAAGGAAGCCATCGCGTGGCTGCCCACTCTGCTGGGGCTCAGCGGCCACCGGATCGTGATCCCCGGCCTGGCGTACCCGACCTACGAGGTGGGCGCCCGTCTCGCCGGCGCCGAGGTTGTCCGAGCCGACGACACCGCCGACTTCGGCGATGCCTCGCTGGTCTACCTCAACTATCCCGCCAACCCGACCGGGGAGGTCGCCTCCGTCGAGCACCTCCGCGAGGTAGTCGCCTGGGCCCGGGCTCACGATGCCATCGTCGCCTCCGACGAGTGCTACCTCGGCCTGGGCTGGAACGACGACAACCCGCCGGTGTCCATCCTGGACCCGCGCGTGTGCGACGGCGACCACACCGGCCTGCTGGCCCTGCACTCGCTGTCCAAGACGGCGAACCTCGCGTCCTACCGCGCGGCGTTTATCGCCGGCGACCGCGACCTCGTCCAGGAGCTGCTGGCCGTGCGCAAGCACGCCGGCCTCATCGTGCCCGGCCCCATCCAGTCCGCGATGGTCGCCGCGCTTGACGACGACGCCTCCGAGCAGCTGCAGCGCCAGCTCTATGCCCGCCGGCGCGTGGCGTTGATGAAGGCACTGACCGCAGCGGGCTTCAAGATCGACCACTCCGACGGCGGCCTCTACCTGTGGGCCACCCGCGGCGAGGACTGCCGGGCGACCGTCGACTGGCTGGCCGAGCGCGGCATCCTGGTCGCACCTGGCGACTTCTACGGCCCGGCCGGCAAGCAATACATCCGCATGGGCCTCAACGGCACGGACGAAGGTATTGCCGCCGCGGTGGAGCGCCTGGGGCGCTAGTGCCGCCCATCGGCTGCCGGGAGGGTATCTCCCCGCAAAAGACCGTCCTGCGCGGTCGCGTTCCGTGGGAAGGGGAGTACTGGGCCGCCCGTGCTGGTGATTCCCCGTTTGCCGAGGGCGAGAAACTCCGTCCCGGCCAAGCGTTGCCGCGGCCCGTGCCGGCGTGGTTTCACCCCGTCGTGCCGGCGGAAGTGGAGGTCCCGTTCTACCACCGCGTCCTCTTCGCTGACGAGGACCTCATCGTGGTGGACAAGCCGCACTTTCTGCCGACGACGAGCAACGGGCGCATCGTCCGCAACACCGTCCAGACCCGCCTCCGCCTCGAGTTCGGCGAGGACGAAATCGTGCCCATCCACCGGCTGGACCGGCTGACCGCGGGGATTGTGGTCTGCTCTCGCCGGCGCGCCACCCGCAGCGTCTACCAGCAGCTTTTCGCCCAGCGCCGCGTTCGCAAGCAGTACCGCGCGGAGCTTTCCGCCCCGCTGGACATCGACGAGCTCATAACCCTGCCCATGCGCAAGATCGCCGGGCAGCGCCGCGTGGCCGTCGATGCCACCGGCACCACCACCCGCACCCGAGTCCGCGCGCACGGGCGGGTGGCCGACCTGTGGCCGGAGACCGGGCACACGCACCAGCTGCGGGTGCTGCTGAACCACCTGGGCGCGCCAATTCTCGGCGACGACACCTACCCAATCGACCGTGGCCTCGACCTTTACGACTTTTCCCGGCCGCTCAAGCTGTGGCACACCAGCCTTAGCTTTACCGATCCGTTGCAAGGCACGCAGCGCCGGTTTTCGCTCCCGCAGTAGTCGCGGAGTATTCTCGAAGAGTTATTGTTGTTATCCGCAGGCCTGAAAAGGTAGTTCATGAGTGAGCAGAGCTTCGCGCGCATGGCGGCCAACCTCCGGCAGTTCATCAAATTCGGAATGGTGGGCGGCTCGGGCGCGCTGGTTAACTTTGCCGTGTTCGTGCTGTGCAAGAAGATTGCCGAAGGCTTCTTCTCCGTGCACGAGACCGACGTCTGGTTCCCGATTTTCGGCACCGAATTCAACGTGCGCTGGTACAACGTCTTCATGGTGATCGCTTTCCTCGTGGCCAACACCTGGAACTACCAGCTCAATCGCATGTGGACCTTCAAATCGGTCAGCAGCGTGTCCTGGCTGCGCGGCTTCTTCCCGTTCCTGCTTACCGGCCTTGGCGCGCTGGTCGTCTCACAGATTTTCATGGTTCTGCTGATGAACCCCACCACGCCAATCGGCCTGCCGCGCGATATCTTCGACGACTCCACCGGCCTGCGCACCATGTCCTACTGGGCCAACATGATTTCCGTCATTCTCGCCATGCCGGTCAACTTCATCATCAACAAGCTCTGGACCTTCCGCTCGCGGCCCGAGGGCCCGCGCGTCGTCCACGAGCAGGAGCCCGCCTAGCGCTTATTCCCGGCCCGCTTCTCCCGCTTCCGCTTGGTTTCGCGCAGCCGTTGGCTCCTGTTTCCGGCTCTCCGCCGGCCCGCGCGCCCTCCGCGCTCACGGGTAGGGGATTGGTGCGCGGATTTGCCTTGCCGGTGACCGCGAAGGGTTCATGCGCGGTAGCGCCGGTCGGCCGGCTACTCGTATGTTCAGCAGAACTTTCCTCGCGCGCCCTTCGCGCTCACGGGCAGAGGATTGGTGCACGGATTTGCCTTGCCGGTGACCGCGAAGGGTTCATGCGCGGTCGAGTGAGGTTTCGGCCAGGCGGTAGTCGCCCAGCCGGCCAGCTAACTAGTCATCGAATGAGGCGTCCAAGCGCCGCTGGTCGCGTGCGCGGAGGAGGTTGATGATGAGCGGGGTGAAAACCAGCCCGCCGAGAAATCCCAAGATACCGCCGACGATGATGCCGCTAGCCGTATCAAGCTGGCCCGCCTGGTAGGTGTTGTAGAACATGCCCGCCATCATGATCGCAGCTGGTAGAGCGACAAGCGCGGTGGGAAGAAGACGCGGGGTAGCGGGCTTCGGGCGGGGAATGTGCTTGGTCATCCATTGGGTGCTGAGCATTTCGGCCAGGACGTACGGCAGAATCACGACCACGGAAACTTGGGAGAGCTGCCCGTCTAAGAGCCAGGCGAAGATTGCGCCGACGGTGTACAGGCTGAAGACCATCGTGGAATACCCCACGGCGTAGGACTTGTATACTATCTCCCGCTGGTACTCGTCCTCGGTGCACGCCTCGACCTGCTCAAAGGTGTGATTCGCGATGTGATCGGCGATCGACATGGCAGGTAATCCTTTCTTGGCTCTTGCCACTCCCGCCGGGGACAAAAACCGAAGGCTACGGAGGCGGGAGGTCCCATTGGCACCGAGCCAACGGCGCAACAGGCCCATCTTCGTGATTAAGCGTAGAGAATAGCGGGCTACCTGGCAAAGCTTAAAGGTTCCAGTGCCACTTCCAAGCAGGCTCGCGGCTGACATACGTCATTTGCCCGGGGTGTCCTCGCGTGCGGCACCGAATAGCGTCGCGGATCTGGTTGATCACACTGGGAAGGTTGAAGCGAATGCAGTCGCCGGTAAACCGAAGCACCAGGTAGCCGTGGTTCTGGCCGGCATTAGATTTCATGCGGTCGAGGATGAAGTTGCGGTGCTGGCTATGGTAGGTATAGCCGTCGACCTCGATGAGAATCTTCCACCGCCGCAGCTCCAGGTCGAAGCGGTAGCCAGCCACGACCGAGTTATGAATCGGGTAAATTCCCTCCTTGCGCAGGGCGCGCGCAAGTTCCCGCTCGCGCAGCGAATCCGTGCCGATGGCGCACTCGCGCAGGCACGCCCGCAGGCCCTTGGGTATCCGCCCCATCCGGCGCCTGTCCTTAGCCAGCCGAGCCCGGCCGTCTTTGCCGTGGTAGTGCCCTTCCAGCATGGGCCCGCTGCGCTCCGGGCAGCGCCGCGCCGCCCCACAAGGGTTCCACGACCCGAAAACCATTGACCTGCTGCTTCGAGCGCAGCCGTGAATGCACGACACGGAAATTCTCACCCACGATGGTCCGCGGCCCCTCCAGCGTCAGTGGAAAGCTCAGCGGCAGCCCACAGTGCACCTCGATGGCGCTTCGCCCAGCCAGCGCCGCACGCGGATACGCCGCCAGCAGGCACGTCGCGACCTCGTGAGCGCTCGGTTGCTGGTCCGTGTAGACGCCGCGATGGATACGAAAAAGTCGGCCCTCGGCCAGCAGCGTTCGAATCCGCCGCTTGCCGATGCCCTCCTCCCGCAGCCGCGCAGTCGTCCACATCGCCATGCACCTAAAGCTAGGCAGCGGGCAGAGTCATTGCTAGGGAAGAGGGCGGAAATGGCCGACAAACGCTAAAAATACTCCGCCCACGCCGGTTTCTGGCGGGCGCGACCTGCAAAATGCCCATCCTAAATGGTGACATTGCTACCAAGTGGGTAGGCCGCGGGGGTGATTTCCGCTTAGCGCGCCCTTCGCGGTCACGGTGGCGGGTCTCGCGCGCAGAAAAGCGCCGCCGTTGCCCGCGAAGGGTTCATTGTGCCGGGCAATTGAAGCCGGCGGAAGAGAAGCCGGCGGAAGAGAAGCCGGCAGAAGGGCAGGCGGCATAAGCGCAGCCGGAGAACCAGAAGCCGGCACAAAGAAAGGGCGCCCACCACACGGTGAGCGCCCAGCCGGCCGAGCTGCTACGGCAGGTCCAGCGTCGAGGTCGGGGAAATGCCGCGGACCTTCGAGTTGATGAACCCGGCAACCGCCAGCACCGCGAACATGGCGGCGGCGGAGGCGAGCTGGATGCGGGAGGAGGCATCGCTGAGCATGAGCACGGCGATGCCGGCCAGCGCAATCAGAGTCAGCCACGTCAGGTAGGGGTAGGCCCACATGCGGATGGGCAGCTCGTAGCGGGCCTCGAGCTGGCGGCGCAGGCGCAGCTGCGCGACCGCGATGAAGGTCCACACGATAAGCAGGGAAGCGCCCGCCGAGTTGAGCATGAAGGTCAGCAGCCAACCGGTATCGGCGTAGTTGAGGACGACCATGACGGCGGCCAGCGCCACCGACAGCCCAATGGCCGGCAGCGGGACGCCGTGGGTGTTGGTGCGGGCGAAGATGCGCGGCGCCTCACGGCGGGTGGCCAGCGAGTGCATCATGCGGGAGGAGGCGTAGATCTGCGCGTTGAAGGCAGACAGCAGCGCCAGCACGATGATGACCTCCATCAGGCCGGCCGCGAACGGGATACCGGCGTGCTCGAGCACGCGGGTAAACGGCGAGGCGGCGGCGGTATCGGAGTCACCCAGCGAAGAGTAGGGCAGCAGGAAGGTAATCACCAGCACGGAGCCCAGGTAGAAGACCGAGATACGCAGGATGGTCGAGCGCACGGCGTTGACCAGGGAGCGCTTCGGGTCCTCCGACTCGGCGGAGGCGATGGCGACGACCTCGATGCCGCCGAAGGCGAAGGCGACCGCCAGCAGGCCGGTGGCCACGCCCGACAGCCCGTTGGGCATGAAGCCGTCGCCCAAGAAGATCTCGGTGCCGACGAAGGTGTGGCCGGGCAGCAGGCCGAAGATAAGCGCCACGCCCAGCAGCAGGAAGGCGACGATGACGACGACCTTGATGGCGGCGAACCAGTACTCGAACTCGCCGAAGGAACGTACGTGCAAAAGGTTAATCACGCCGAAGATGGCCACGCACACGGCCGCGGGGATCCACGGCGGCACGGCCAGCCACGCGCCGATGAAGGCGGCGGCGCCGGTGATTTCGGCGCCCAGCACCGCCACGGTGGCCAGCCAGTAGATCCAACCCTGTGTAAAGCCCGCCCAGCGTCCGATGCCGTGCTCGGCATACTCGGAAAACGAGCCGGAGGCGGGAATGACGGTGCCCATCTCGCCGAGCATCTGCATCACGAGGATGGCCAAGGTGCCGGCGATGACATAAGCGACGAGGACCGCCGGGCCAGCGGCGGCGATGGCGACCCCGGTGCCCAAAAAGAGCCCGGCACCGATGGTGGAGCCTAGGCCCATCATCGTCAGGTGGCGGACCTTCAGGCCGTGGCCGAGGGTAGCGGCGGGAGTAGGTTCAGCAGTAGACACTCTCTTAGTGTAGGTCGCCTACGAAAAAGGACCCCCGAAGGGGTCCTTAGCGGCCGAATTTTAATTCTTGTGGAGGTCGGAGTTTAAGGCCACGGCTGCGGCCTTCCACTCGGTGGCCTCGACGGCGCCGGTCACGGAGTGGCGGCGCAGCAGCACGCCGGAAGCGCCCGACAGCTTCGCGGCCTTAACCTGCTCGCCGGCCTCGACGCCGACGGCCTCGGCGACCTTGCCGTAGACGGTAACCCGGGTGCCGGCGGTGACGTACAGGCCCGCCTCGACGACGCAGTCGTCGCCCAGCGAGATGCCGACGCCGGAGTTGGCGCCGAGCAGGCAGCGCTCGCCCAGGGAGATGACCTCCTTGCCGCCGCCGGACAGCGTGCCCATGATGGAGGCGCCGCCGCCGATATCGGAGCCGTCGCCGACCACCACGCCGGCAGAGACGCGGCCCTCGACCATGGAGGCGCCCAGGGTGCCGGCGTTGAAGTTGACGAAGCCCTCGTGCATGACGGTGGTGCCCTCCGCGAGGTGGGCGCCCAGCCGGACGCGGTCGGCATCGCCAATGCGCACGCCGGAGGGGATGACGTAGTCGACCATGCGGGGGAACTTGTCCACCGAGTACACGGTGACCGGGCCGCGGGAGGCCAGGCGGCCGCGCACCATCTGGAAGTCGGAGACGGCGCACGGGCCGTAGTTGGTCCACACGACGTTGGCCAGGTGGCCGAAGATGCCGTCCATGTTCAATTCGTGCGGGCGGACCGCGCGGTGGGACAGCAGGTGCAGGCGCAGGTAGGCGTCGTAGGTGTCGATGGGGGCATCGTCAAGCGAGGCGATGCCGGTGGCAACTGCCACGCGGGCGACGCCGCGTTCCTCGTCGGGGCCTACCAGCTCAGCGAACTGCTGGGGAACCTCATCCAGCTGGGTGGTGCCGGACTGCTCCACCGGCTGATCGGTGTGGACGGCCGGGAACCAAACGTCCAAGACCGTGCCGTCGTGGGTGATGGTCGCGAGCCCGCGGGCGGATGCTGAAGTCATAGTGTGAAAATGCCTCGTGAAAAAATCGAAGGGAATATGCCACGTATTCAGTTGTTTAGACGCACGTTGAGCCAGTTTAGCTAATTAGCGTTTGTTGCGCCCCACCTGGCTGCGCGCGCCGGTCGGCAGTGCGAAAGACAGCACGATGAGGACGGCGGACATCGCCACGACGGCGCCGATCTGGGCGCGGGCGGCCGGGTCGAAGAGCATGAGCACGATCAGCGCGCCTAGGGCGGCCAGCACGATCCACGGCACGTACGGGAAGCCGGGGGTGCGCAGCTGGGTGAGCTCGCCGTTGGCCTTCATCTCGGGGTGCAGCTTCAGGTAGGAGCAGACCACCAGGATCCAGATGACCAGCAGGCACCCGCCCACGGCGTTGAACAGGAAGGTCAGCAGCCCCGGCGGGTTCCAGTACTGCAGGCCGACGGAGGCGAAGGCGAAGATCATGGAGAGCACGACGGCGTTGCGCGGCGAGCCCTGGGCGTTGGTGAACAGGAAGGCGTGGTGGGCGTTGCCGTCGCGGGCCATGTCGAAGACCAGGCGGGAGGTCGCGTAAATCTGGGCGTTGAACGCGGACAGCAGGGCCACGACGATGACGAGCTCCATGAAGCCGGCCACGGCCGGGATGTTGGCGGTGCCCATCACCAGGGCGAAGGGGGACTGGGAGGCGTCGTCGGCGTCCTGGATCAGCTCGAAGGGCAGCAGCAGGGCGATGACGGCGACCGAACCCAGGTAGAAGACGATGATGCGGAAGATGATGGCGCGCACGGCGGTGGAGACGTTGTGCGCGGGATCCTCGGACTCCGCGGCGGCGATGGTCACCAGCTCGATGCCGCCGAAGGCGAAGGCCACGGCCAGCAGGCCGGCGGCGAAGCCGGGGATGCCGTTGGGCAGGAAGTTATCGGTGAAGTTCTCCGTGGCGACGAAGGTCGTGCCCGGCCACAGGCCGGTGACCATCAGCACGCCCAGCACGAGGAAGGCGACGATCACCGCGACCTTGATGACAGCGAACCAGAATTCGAACTCGCCGAAGCCGCGCACGGAGGCGAAGTTGATGACCGCGAAGATCAGCACCGCAATGAGCGCCGGGATCCACGGCTCGACGCCGAACCAACCGCCGATGATGGCCGCCGCGCCGGTGATTTCGGCGCCCATGACCATCACCAGCATGAACCAGTACAGCCAGCCGCAGGTAAACCGCGCCCAGTTGCCGAAGGCCTGGCCGGCGTAGGTGGAAAAGGAGCCCAGCGACGGGCGGGCGGAGGCCATTTCCCCCAACATTCGCATGATCAGGGCGACCAAGGCGCCCGCGATGGCATAGGCGATGAGAATGGACGTGCCGGCGATATGAATGCCCACGCCCACGCCGAGAAACAGTCCGGCGCCGATGGCGGAGCCCAGGCCCATCATGGTCAGGTGGCGGGTTTTTAGTCGCTGTGGTTTCTCCGTAGCCATTGAATTCTCCAACCCAGATTTGCGATATGTCGATCCCGCTGAAATACAGCGAGTGTTTGCTGGGAGTTTACACGTTCGTCACCAAGGTCACGCCCGCCACCCCCGCGTTACGCGGTAGCATGGCCGGTTGTGAGTACTCCGAAGCCGAATTACCTAGATCTGCTGACCTGCCCAGTCGAGCTGACGAAGCAGCTCGTGGACATCCCCAGCCCCTCCCACCACGAGGAAGCCATCGCGGATGCGATTGAGGCCGCCCTCCGCGACATCGAGGAGGTGGAGGTCGTTCGCTTCGGCAACACGGTCTGTGCCCGCACCCACCGCGGGCTGGATTCCCGCGTGGTCCTGGCCGGGCACGTGGACACGGTCCCGCTGGCCGACAACGTGCCGCATCACATGGATGGCGAGACGATGTTCGGCTGCGGCACGGTCGACATGAAGTCCGGCCTGGCCGTCTACCTGCACACCTTTGCCACCCTGGCTAACGATGCCTCCTTGGCCCACGATCTCACCTTCATCGCCTACGAGGGGGAGGAGGTCGCCACCGAATACAACGGCCTGGGCCACATCCAGCGCGACAACCCGGAGTGGCTGGCCGGGGACCTGGCGCTGCTGGGTGAGCCCTCCGGCGGGATGATCGAGGCCGGCTGCCAGGGCAGCATCCGCCTGCGGGTCACCGCCCGCGGCACCCGCGCGCACTCGGCACGGGCCTGGCTCGGCTCGAACGCCGCCCACACCCTGGCCCCGGTCATCAACAACATCGCCGCCTACCAGCCGCGCGACGTCGAAATCGACGGCTGCGTCTATAAGGAAGGCATCAACATCGTGCAACTGGAGGCCGGGGTGGCGACCAACACTATCCCGGACGAGGCGTGGCTGTTCGTCAACTACCGCTTCGCGCCCGATCGCAGCTCCGAGGAGGCCATGGCCCACCTGCGCGAGGTCCTCGGCGAGCACGAGAACATCGACATCGAGGTCGATGACGTCGCCGGGCCCGCGCTGCCCGGCCTGGGCCAGCCCGCGGCCGCCGCGCTTATCGATGCCGTCGGCGGCCAGGTCCGCGCCAAGTACGGCTGGACCGACGTGTCCCGCTTCTCCGAGATGGGCACCCCGGCGGTGAACTTCGGCTGCGGCGATCCCGGTTTCGCGCACAAGCCGGACGAGCAGTGCCCGGTAGGCCAGATCACCTCGGTCGCCAGCGTCCTGCGCCAGTACCTGACCAGCACGAACTCTTAAGAGAAAACTCTTAAAAGAAAACAAAGAAAGGGAGCCGTTGTCGATGGCACCGCAGAAAAACAATCAGAAGCACCTTTCTGAAAATTATCACCGCACCCTGCGCGGGCCGCTGCTGCTGCGCACCGAAGGCGAGCAGGAGTCGACCTACGACCAGCGCCTGCTGCAGTCGGGCGCCGACCACGAGTGGCAGCACGCCGACCCGTGGCGCGTGCTGCGCATCCAGGGCGAGTTCGTGGCCGGCTTCGACGCCCTGTCGAAGCTGCCCAAGGCCGTGACCGTCTTCGGCTCGGCGCGCACGCCGGAGGATGCCCCCTCCTACGCCCAGGCCGTCGAGCTGGGCAACAAGCTAGTCGGCGCGGACTACGCCGTCATCACCGGCGGTGGCCCCGGCATCATGGAGGCCGCCAACCGCGGCGCGCACGAGGCCGGCGGCATGTCCATCGGCTTAGGCATCGAGCTGCCCTTCGAGCAGGGCCTGAACCAGTACGTCGACCTGGGCCTGAACTTCCGCTATTTCTTCGCCCGCAAGACCATGTTCTTGAAGTACTCCCAGGCTTTCGTCTGCCTGCCGGGCGGGATGGGCACCATGGACGAGTTCTTCGAGGTTGCCTGCATGGTCCAGACCGGCAAGGTGACCAACTACCCGATCGTCCTGCTCGACACCGAGTACTGGTCCGGCCTGGTGGACTGGATGCAAAAGCGGCTGGTCGCCGACGGCTACATCAATGAGTCCGACCTGGACCTGTTCCTGGTCACGGACTCGGTGGACGAGGCCGTCGAGCACATCGTCAGCGCGCACGCCATCATGACCGACGGGCGCATCCGCGATCTCTAGCCCCATGCACAACCACGCTATCGCCCAGGTCATGGCGATTATCAACCGCACCCCGGACTCTTTCTACGACCAGGGCAGCACCTTCGAGCTAGACCGCGCCCTGGCGCGCTGCGAGCAGGTCGTTGCGCAGGGGGCATCGATAGTCGATGTCGGCGGCGTCAAAGCCGGGCCCGGCACGCAGGTCGATGCCGCCGAAGAGATCGACCGCGTCGTGCCCACCATCGCGGCCATCGCCGAGCGCTACCCGGACGTCGTCGTGTCCGTGGACACCTGGCGCTCCGAGGTTGCCGATGCCGCCATCGCCGCCGGCGCCCGACTCGTCAACGACACCTGGGCGGGCTTTGACCCGCAGCTCATCGAGGTCGCCGGCCAGCACCGCGTCGGCTACGTCTGCTCGCACACCGGCGGGATCACCCCGCGCACCCGCCCGCACCGCGTGCACTTCGACGACGTGGTCGCTGACGTCATCGGGGAGACCACCGCTCTGGCCGAGAAGGCCGCGGGGTTGGGCTGCCCAGAAGAGCTGGTCTTTATCGACCCCACGCACGACTTCGGCAAGAATACTTTCCACGGGCTCGAGCTGCTGCGGCGCATCGACGAGGTCGTGGCGACCGGCTGGCCGGTGCTCATGGCGTTGTCGAACAAGGACTTCGTGGGCGAGACCGTCGGCCGCGGGGTAGGCGAGCGCGTCGCCGGGACGCTCGCGGCCACGGCTTGGGCCGCGGCCCGCGGGGTGGCGGCCTTCCGCGTGCACGAGGTCGCCGAGACCGTCGACGTCATCCGCATGACCGCGGCTATCGCGGGCGAGGTGGCCCCGCTGGCCACGACGCGAGGGCTGGCATGAAAGTCTCCGTTGTCATCCCGGCGCTCAACGAGGAAGCCACCGTGGCCCGGGTCGTTACCGCCTGCCTCGCCGACTGCCCGCACGAGGTCTTAGTCATCGACGCCGATTCCACCGACGAGACCGCGAAAGAGGCCGCCCGCGCCGGGGCCACGGTGCGCAACTGGCGCGAGGTGCTCCCAGGTATTACGCCCGTGCCCGGCAAGGGCGAGTCGCTGTGGCGCGGGGTCGCCGCCGCGCGCGGGGACGTCGTGGTCTTCGTCGACGCCGACTTGGACTCGGCCGAGCCCGGCATGGTCAACGCCCTGGCCCGGCCCTTCCAGGACCCGGGGATCCACCTGGTCAAAGCCCATTACGAGCGCACCCTAGGGGCACAAGCCACCGGCGGCGGGCGGGTGACGGAGCTTTCTGCCAAGCCGCTGCTGCGCCTGTTCTTCCCGGAGCTAGCCGATATCTACCAGCCGCTGGGCGGGGAGTACGCCCTGCGGCGCGCGAGCGCGGTGCAGCTGCCCTTCGTCGCCGACTACGGGGTTGAGGCCGGCCTGCTGATAGATGTGTGGCGGGCCTATGGGAGGGCATCGATAGCGCAGGTGCCACTGGCCCCGCGGCGCCACCGCAACAAGCCGCTGGAGCAGCTGGGCCCGATGGCGGACGTGGTGGCGCAGACCATCCTGGCCCGCGCCGGGGCGGGAGTGCCCGAGGTGGCCGAGCGGCCTGCGCTTGCTGGTATCCTCAAACCATGATTTCTTGGCTCGTGCTGATCGTGGTGCTGGGCGCCCTCGTCGTCGTGGGCACCTGGCTGTGGGGCAAGCTGGTAGGCCCCGGGCCCGTCATGGAGGCCGTCCCCAACCCGGCGGCCGCCGATGAGCACAACGATGCCGCCCTCGCCGCCGGCAACTACGCCGAGATGGAGTTCGACGTCGCCCGCCACGGCTACCGCCAGGACCAAGTCGACCGCGTGATAGCGGCCCTTAGCACCGAGCTGGAAAGGTACCGGGCCGCTACCCCGGATGTGAATAAAGGATAGACTGGGAAGAAGCAGTAATCCTTTGTAAAGAAAGTGTGGAAACCATGGCAGCTATGAAACCTCGTACCACGGGCGGAGCGATGGAAGCGGTGGAAGAATCGCGCAAGATTGTCATGCGGATCCCCTCCGACGGCGGCGGGCGAATCGTCATCGAACTGTCCAAGGAAGAGGCGGCGGAGCTCGGTTCGTTGCTGACCGAAGTCGCCAGCTAGAGTAGGTCTATGCTTTCCGACATCATTGATCTTTTGGCGGATCCCGCCGACGGAAGTGCCCTTAAGGGCGCAGACGAGTTTTCCCGCCTCGTGTCCGAGTCTGGACACAGCTACGACGTAGCCAAGCAGGGCTACGTGACGCTCGCGGCCGGGGCGGGGCTCAAGCACCAGGGCGATGACATGGACATGGTCAACGCCCGCGAAACCTACCTGGCCAGGGGCCATTTCGCCCCCTTCGTAGAGGCCGTGACCGGCAGCATCCAGGACGTCGTGGAGCCGGTGGCTGACGATGTCGCCCCGACCATCCTCGAGGTCGGCGCCGGCACCGGCTACTACCTGGCGCACACGCTCGACTCGATTGCGGGTTCGCGCGGCGTGGGCCTGGATATCTCCCCGCACGCGGCCAAGCACCTGGCCAAGGCCCACCCGCGGATCGGCGCCGTGGTCGCCGACGTCTGGGAGCGCCTGCCGCTGCGCGATAAGAGCGTGCACGCCATCTCCGTGGTCTTCGCCCCGCGTAACCCGGCCGAATTCCGCCGCATCCTGGCCCCGGGCGGCCAGGTCGTTGTGCTGACCCCCGAGGTCGGCCACCTCGACGAGCTGCGCGAGCCGCTGGGCATCCTGGGCGTGGAAGAGGGCAAGATCGACCGCATGTACGAGCAGGCCAGCGGCTACCTCGAGCAGGCCGCCGACCCGGTGGATATCTCTTTCCCCATCACCCTGGACAAGGAATCCATCCGCGACCAGGTGGGGATGAGCCCGTCGGCGCGGCACATCAGCGCCGCCGAACTCGACGAGCGCCTAGCGGCCCTGCCGACGACGCTGTCGGTCACCGCCCGCGCCCGCCTCGACCGCCTGCGCGCGGTCTAGCCCGGCCGGTTCTCCTAAGAGCCGGCGCGCTCCCACTCGCGCAGGATTTCGGCGTCGCCGCTGGTGCGCAGGCCGCTGCAGCCGCCGGTGAAGTAGACGCGCGAGGCCATGGCCACCTGGCCGCCGTCGGCGAAGACCTCGACGGTAGAGCCATCGATGATGATGGTCAGCGAGTCGGAGTCGTCCTCGGCGAGGGAGGCGGCGGCGGGGGCATCGTCGGCGTAGAGATCCTGGAACTTGGAGCAGCGCTTAAGGCTGAGCTCCTCGCCGGAGTGGGTCACGACCGCGGCCGGATCCCCGTCGGCGTCGAGCAGTTCGACCGTCAGGTGGGAGCCGGCCGGCACGTTGAGCAGACCCACCCAGGAACGCGCCCGGGAGGACTCGGCAACCGCGTCCGGCAGGCCCACGGCCGGGGTCTGGAAGAGCTTGCCGCCCTGCAGGGTGACGTGCCGCGGCAGGGAGAGCACGTTGGCCCAGCCTTCCTCGGTGAAGGAGGGGTGCGTGGTGGCATCGTCGGCGCGGCCCTGGCCGTTCATGAGACCGAACAGGCGCGACTGCTCGAAGCGCTGCTGCTGGTCGACCGTGCCCGGCATGTAGTTCGTGGTGCGCGGGCGGGTGAAATCGTGCCCGAAGTCCAGCTGCTGGAAGCCGGTACGTACGTTAAACACGGTGCCCTCCAGGCGCCCGACCAGGTAGCCGGAGACTTCTCGGTCGCCGCGCTCGATGGTCACTAGCAGGACGTCGTAGATGTGGTCGTCGACCTGATCGCGCAGGCGGATGATGCGCGGGGAGACGACCGGGGGCAGGTCCCCGCCGGCGCTCCAGCCGGACAGGCCGGTGTCGCCGTCGAAGGTCAGCGGGCCGGAAAAGGTCCAGGAGGTGCCGTCCTCGGAGTGGAGGATGACCGGCTGCGGGGTTTCCGTGGTGCCGGTCAGCGCCAGCATGATCCAGCCGGCGTGCCCCTCGTCGCGGTCGGCCTCGGCCCAGCCGGGCACGACGCAGGGGGAGCGGAACCGGGAGAAATCGGTGGTGTCGGAGGCGACGGTGCCCACCCGCTGGATGGCCGCGTCCAGGGTGGACGGGTCGTCGGAGACCTCGCAGACGCGGTCGAAGTCCTTGTCTTGGGCCAGGGCCACGGTGCTGCCCGTCGACGTCACGGAGGTGAAGTACAGGTTCACGCCGGCATCGACTGCCGCGACGGCGCCGGCGCGCAGCGTGATTTCGCCGCCGGCGGGGGCGAGCACGTCGTCGCACTCCAACCAGTCGAAGGGCATGTCCTCGGAGAAGACATGGCCCCACCGGGCGCCCTGCCCGGGCTGCGCGCGGTACTGGAAGTACAGGTGCCAGGTCGTGCCGTCGAGCAGCGCCCCGGCGGGAGCGTCCAGGATTCCGCTTTCCGGAGCGAAGTGAAGCTCAGGATGGTGAATGTGGATTGGCAAGAAAAACTCCTTAAAACTCAGACCAGCGAGCGGTAGATATCGACCGTTTGTTGTGCGATTGCCGCCCAGGAAAACTCCTCCACGGCGCGCTGCCGGCCGGCCTCGCCGTAGCGGCGGGCGCGGTCGGGGTCGGCGGCGAGGTCGTTGACGGCCTGGGCCAGATCCGCCTCGAAGGTGGCGGCGTCGTCGGCGTCGTAGGGCACCAGAGTACCCGTAATCCCGTCGCGGACGACTTCCGGAATGCCGCCGACGCGCGAGGCGACGACCGCGGTGCCGCACGCCATGGCCTCGAGGTTAACGATTCCCAGCGGCTCGTAGATGGACGGGCACACGAAAATATCCGCGCCGGTGTAGACCTGCTGGACGCGGTCGTGGTCGAGCATCTCTTGGACCCAGAAGACGCCGTCGCGCTCAGCGCGCAGCGTGTCCACTAAGGCCTGGGTGCGCTCGGCGATCTCCGGGGTATCGGGGGCGCCGGCGCACAGAACGAGCTGGATGCCCGGGTCGAAGGAGCGGGCGGCGCGCAGCAGGTGCTCCACGCCCTTCTGGCGGGTAATCCGGCCCACGAAGGCGACCACCGGCCGCTGGCTGTCCACGCCCAGCTGTGCCAGGTAGTCGCCGTGGCGCGGCTGCCAGCGCTGCGTATCGATGCCGTTGAGCACCACGTGCACCTTGCCGGCGTCGATGTGCGGGTAGGCGTCCAGGATGGAGTCCTTCATGCCCGCAGAGACGGCGATGACGGCGTCGGCGGATTCCATGGCGTTGCGCTCGGACCAGCTGGAGATGTCGTAGCCGCCGCCCAGCTGCTCGCGCTTCCACGGGCGGTGCGGCTCCAAGGAGTGGGCGGTGACCACGTGCGGGATGCCGTAGAGCAGCCCCGCCAGGTGGCCGCCCAGGCCGGAATACCAGGTGTGCGAGTGCACCACGTCCAGGTTGTCGGCCGCGTGCGCCATCCGCAGGCCGGTCGACAGGGTCTGTAGGGCGGGGTTGGCGTCGTTCAGCGCGCTGTCGGGGCCGTGGGCAAAGACCCCGGCCTCAGCGCGGTCGGCGCCCATGCAGTGGACGTCGACGTCGATGATGTCGCGCATGAAGCGGGTCAGCTCGGCGACGTGGACCCCGGCGCCGCCGTAGACCTCGGGAGGGTATTCCTTGGAAAAGATTCCGGCTCTCATACCCTCCCAGAATAATGATTAATGCCGCGCCGCGCACCGAAGGTAAACAGGGGGTAAATACTAGCCATTTCCGCTGCGTAGTTTCGATACTGCGGATAGGTTGGAGGTTGTGAGAAGCCAGCCTAACGTCCTTGCCATCGTCCTCGCGGGCGGAGAGGGCAAACGCCTCTTTCCGTTGACGGAAGACCGCGCCAAACCCGCCGTGCCTTTCGGCGGCTCCTACCGACTCGTCGACTTCGTCTTGTCGAATCTGGTCAACGCCCGTTTCTTGAAGATCGCGGTGCTGACCCAGTACAAGTCGCACTCGCTCGACCGCCACATCTCCCAAGCCTGGAACCTGTCCGGGCCCACGCCGCAGTACATCGCCTCCGTGCCCGCGCAGCAGCGGCGCGGCAAGCGCTGGTACAACGGCTCGGCCGACGCGATCGTCCAGTCGCTGAACCTCATCTACGACGAGAAGCCCGACTACGTCATCGTCTTCGGCGCCGACCACGTCTACCGCATGGACCCGGCGCAGATGGTCGACGAGCACATCGCGACCGGCCTGGACTGCTCCGTCGCCGGCATCCGCGTGCCCCGCTCCGAGGCCAGCGCCTTCGGCTGCATCCAGGCCGACGGCATGGGCACTATCACCGAGTTCGTCGAAAAGCCGGCCGATCCGCCGTCCACCCCCGACGACCCGACGCAGACCTATGCCTCCATGGGCAACTACGTCTTCACCGCCCAGGCGCTTATCGATGCCCTCCTGGCCGACGAGGACAACCCCGACTCCGCGCACGACATGGGCGGCGACATCATCCCGTACTTCGTGGAGCGCGGCCAGGCCCACGTCTACGATTTCATGTCTAACCAAGTACCCGGCTCTACCGAGCGCGACCACGGCTACTGGCGCGACGTGGGAACAATTGACTCCTTCTACGAGGCGCACATGGATCTCATCTCCGTGCACCCCATCTTCAACCTGTACAACCGGCACTGGCCCATCCACTCGACGGATGATTCCAACTTCCCGCCGGCGAAGTTCGTGCAAAACGGTATCGCGCAGTCGTCGATGGTGGCCCCGGGCTGCATCATCTCCGGCGGCACGGTGCGCAACTCGGTGCTGGCCTCCGACGTGCACGTCGCCGACGGCGCGACCGTGGAGGGTTCCGTGCTGCTGCCGGGCGTGCGCGTCGGCCGCGGGGCCGTGGTGCGGCACGCCATCCTGGACAAGAACGTCGAGGTAGGCGAGGGCGCCATCATCGGCGTCGACGCGGAGCGCGACGCCGAGCGCTTCCAGATTTCGGCCGGCGGCGTGGTCGTCGTCGGCAAGAACCAGCGCGTTTAGAGCTTCGTCACGAGCGTGACCCCGCCGCCCAGCGGCAGGCGGGTGACCACGGCGTCCTCGAGCTCGCGGATGGCGGCGTCGGCCTGGCGGGCGGACTGGGTGGCCCGATCCGTGCGGGAGCTATCGCCCAAGGTCCCGTCCAGGAGGGCATTCGGGAGGATCAGGGTGCCGTGCGGGGATAGGAGGGGCCAGGCGGCATCGACTAGCGCGGGCAGGTCCAGGCTGTGCACGTCGGCGTAGATGACCTGGTAGGACTCGCTGGCCAGGCGGCTCATGACGTCGAGCGGGCGCGACGGCAGGTAACGCACGCGGCTGGGCGGGTAACCGGCCTCGCGGAAGGAGGCCTTGGCCGCGGCCTGGTGCTCGGCCTCCGGGTCGATGCAGGTCAGCGAACCCGACTCGGACAGGCCCTCCAAAACGTAGAGGCCGACGACCGCCGCGGCCGGGGAAATGACAATAGCTTGGGCTTTCGGCGTGGCCGCGTGCCCCGTCGAGGCGGCGGCGAGGGTGCTAATCAGCTGGCCCAGCGACTCGTCGGGCAGCGGCAGGGAATACTCCTGCGCGTGGTCGCGGGCGTGCGCCAGTGCCTCCGAGGGCGCGGAGGTCGAGCCGATATAGGATTGCAATGCGTCAAAAGCCGTAGTAGTCACGGCCTTCAGTCTAGGCATAATGCCGCGCTTAGGTGGGGATAACGCCCCGAGTTGTGGGTGGCAAAACGGCTAACAGCAAATGTACAGTCCACCGTCTGGAGTTTGGAAGAAAGATGTAGCACAATACTTGTTATGGCAAAAGAGTCACTCCCGTCGAACGATGCCCCCGCAAGCACCGCAGCTTTCGATGCCGGGCAGGCAGCCATGCCATCGTGGGCCGACTTGGTGGCCGAGCACGCCGACAGCGTCTACCGGCTGGCCTACCGCCTGTCCGGTAACCAGCACGACGCGGAGGACCTAACCCAGGAGACCTTCATGCGTGTGTTCCGGTCGCTGCACAACTACCAGCCGGGCACCTTCGAGGGCTGGCTGCACCGGATCACCACCAACCTCTTCCTGGACATGGTGCGCCACCGCGCGAAGATCCGCATGGAGGCCCTGCCCGAGGATTACGACCGCGTGCCGGGCAACGATATGACGCCCGAGCAGGCCTACACCGTGGCCAATCTGGACCCGGCCTTGCAGGCCGCGCTGGATTCGCTGAGCCCGGAGTTTCGTGTCGTCGTCGTGCTTTGCGACGTCGTGGGCATGAGCTACGACGAAATCGCCGAGACCCTGGGCGTGAAGATGGGCACTGTGCGCTCCCGCATCCACCGCGGCCGGTCCCAGCTGCGCGCGGCCATCGAGTCCGCCGCGGCTAACGATGCCGACGCTCGCCTCCTGCTTCCCACCAAGTCCTAGGAAAATTCCCTAGGCTGGTGTTAGGACTAGTGCTAGGTGGCAGAAAGGAGGCCAAAGCTGTGCACCCGCATGTTTCGCGTTTTTCTTCCTTGGGCGCGGCCGGAGCTGCCGGTTCGGCCGGAGCTGCTGGCGCGGCGGGGATTGCGCGGGCCCGCAAGATCCGCGACAAGGCTAAGGCGCGGGCCCGCCGCATGGACACCATCGGGCACTTGGGCCCCGAGGCGGTCGTGGCCTTCGTCGACGGCGAGATGGACCACAAGGCCGCTCACCGCGTGCGCGTGCACCTAGTACACTGCGCGGAATGCCGCCGCGAGGTCCACGTGCAGCGCGGCGCCTCGGAATGGGTGCGCATGTGCAACGTCGACCACCAGGTGCGCGCGCCGCATTCGCTGGTGGATAGGCTGACTAGCATCGCTAGCTCGGCGGTGGGGCCCGGCCCGGACGCCTCCACGCCGACCTACCATCCGGAACAGGATCTGCTCGACCGGCTGGAGATGATGGTGCGGGCCATCCGGCATAACCAGGGCCGTGGAGAAAGACTAGAGTAAGTCACGTGTTTTCGAATTTAGGCGTTACCGAGATCGTGGTGATCGTGCTGATCGCCGTCGTTGTCATCGGGCCGGAGCGGCTGCCCGGCGTGCTCCAGGACGTGCGCGCCGCGATTTTCGCCGCGCGGCGGGCGATCAACAACGCCAAGGCCGAGCTCAACGGCGAGGTGGGGGAGTTCTCCAAGGAGTTCGACGACCTGCGCGGGCCGCTCAACCAGGCCATGGAGTGGGGCCGGCTCGGGCCCCGCGGCGTGCTGACCAAGGCGCTGTTCGACGGCGACGATAGCGCCTGGGACGACTTCAACCCGAAGAAATTCTTAGACGAGCCGGCGGCGAAGGTCGAGCAGCGCGAGGAAAGCTACAGCCCGTACACCGACCAGCCGCGCGAAACCAATACCGCGGCGGCCGCGCAGGGCTTTGATTATTCGCAGATTTACGCTGCCGATGCCACCTCTGCCCCCGCGCCCGAGGAGAAGGCAGCACCGCAGCCTAAGCAGCAACCGCAGCCGAGTGAACGCCGCCCCGAGCAGACCTCGGGCTTTAGCTGGTCGGATATTACCTAGCGTTTAGTGCTGGGTAACGCCCAAGCCCAGCGGCTTGCCGGCCAGGGAATCCTTCCGCACCGCGATCTTGTCCGCGATGGCGGCCACCGCTTGCGCGGCAGCCGAGTCGGGGGCCTGCTCGAGGATCGGCACGCCGGCATCGCCGCCGGTGCGCAGCGCCGGATCCAGCGGAATCTGGCCCAGCAGCGGGACCTCGTGGCCCAAAAGGGTGCTCAGCCGGTCCGCGACGATCTGGCCGCCGCCGCTGCCGAAGATGTCCATCGTGGTGCCGTCCGGCATGACCATCGCGCCCATGTTCTCAATGACGCCGGCCACACGCTGGCGGGTCTGCTGGGAGATGGAGCCGGCGCGCTCGGCGACCTCCGCGGCCGCGGCCTGCGGGGTGGTGACGATGAGCAGCTCGGCGTTGGGGATGAGCTGGGCCACCGAGAGCGCGACATCGCCGGTGCCGGGAGGGAGATCCAGCAGCAGCACGTCGAGGTCGCCCCAGAAGACGTCGACCAGGAACTGCTGGAGGGCGCGGTGGAGCATCGGCCCGCGCCAGACGACCGGCGCGTTGCCCTCGACGAACTGGCCGATGGAGATGTGCTTAATATCGTGCGCGATGGGCGGCAGCAGCATCTCCTCGTCCAGCACGGTGGGGCCTGTCGTCGAGCCCAGCAGGCCGGGGACGGAGTGGCCGTAGATGTCGGCATCGATAATGCCTACCTTGAGGCTCTTGCGCTGCAGGGCGGAGGCCAGGTTGACGGTCACGGAGGACTTGCCGACGCCGCCCTTGCCCGAGGCCACCGCGAAGACGCGGGTGGTGGAATCGGGCTTCGCGAACGGGATTTCCGGCTCGGCCTTGCCGCCGCGGAGCTTCTTTTTGAGTTCGAGGCGCTGCTCGTCGTTCATCGCATCCAGCGTCACGGTGACGTTGCCAACGCCGTCGATGTCTTCCAACGCCGCCTGGGTGTTGGACTGGATGGTGTTTTTCATCGGGCAGCCGGCGATGGTCAGGTAGATTTCCACGGCGACGTCGTTGCCGTCGACGGAAATGGACTTGACCATGTCGAGTTCGGTAATCGGGCGCCCGATTTCAGGATCCTCTACGCGGGAGAGCGCGCTGCGGACAGCGGATTCGGTTAGTGCACTAGTCATATCATGAACCATCGTAGTAACCGGGCGGGGAAAATACACGTCGGGGCACGCCGTGTAAGATGACAGGGAATTTCAACGTTGGGAGGATTCGATGCGTGTGCAAGCCGGTGCCGCCTGCCTGGTGGCCGCGGTGGTGGCCTTGAGCGGGTGCGCGGACGCCGATCCGGGCAGCTCCGCCGACCCGCGGGAAGACGCGGACATCCGCATCCTGGTCGACTCGCAGGAGACGGAGGGCCAGGTCGTCGCCGAAATCTTCAAGCAGGCCTTCGCCCGCAACGACCGGCATGCCGAGCTAGTCGTCGAGGACAACACAGCCGGTTCCTCCCTGGTGGAAAAGATGGGCGAGGAAGGTAATTTCTGGGCCGCCTGCACCGGCGATGCCCTCTACGCCCTCGACCCCGACCGCGCCCGGGAGATGGCCGAAGATTTCGGCGCCGGCGAGGCCAGCCGGGACGAGGACCGCAACGGGCAGACGCACATCGCGATGATGGAATCGCTGCCGACCACGCTGACCACCGTCGACCCGTCGACCGCCCAGGGCTGCAGCGCGAGCCCCGCCAGCGAGCTGCCGCAGAACTACAGCCCCATCTTCACGAAGGGCCTGCTGGACCGGGAAGAAATGGAGATGCTGGGCTCGCTGTCGAAATTCCTGATCGAGCAGGACATCGACGAGTTGGTCGAGGAGGTCGAGACCGGTGACGGCGACATCGAGAAGGTCGTTTCCCGCTGGAGCCAGAACAGCGTCCCCGAAGGCGAGCTGGACGCGAACAGCGACTCGGATTCCACCGAAGAATAGCGCCCCGGAAAATAGCGCCCGGGCCTGTGGATAACTCCGCGGTATATGCGCCCGCATATAATTTGGGCCGGTTATCCACAGGCTAGCGCCCCGAATCCTTGAGCCGCGCCGCGCGGGCTGCTGTTCTAGGAGGCATGAACACAGAATTTGATCCAGACCGTTTAGAACGCACGCGGGCGTACTTCGGGGCGCGGGCGACGGGCATCGCCCTGCTGGAGGAAGTCCGCGGCGCGAGCGTCGACGACCTCGTGCAGCATGCCGGTGCCACGCGCGCCGGTGCCGAAGAGCTGCTGGGAGTGCGCGACCTCTTTTTCGGGGCCACCCGCTACCGTGGTCGCCAACGCCGGGCGCTAGCGTCTGCGCGCCGGATTGGCCACGACCTGGCGGTGCTGCTGGTGATCGCCTACCACGTGGGGCGGGCCCGCAAGCAGGACGACGCCTGGCGCATCTTCGAGGAACTTGCGGCCATTGCGGCGGACGAGGAGGCGATGGGGCGCATCGCTCGCCGCAAGGTGCGCGAGGCCAACCCCAGCCCAACCCGCACGCCCGGCGTCGAGCTGCGTCGCGGCAAGGACGGACTGTGGTCGTGGAAGATTACCGCGGACTCGGCGTTCATCGCGGACCTGCACGCCAACATCGACTCGGTCGACGACGCCCGCGCCGTCCTCTTAGGCGGCGGCGGGGCGGCCACACCGGCAATCACCAACGCGGTCATGGACATCAGCGACTTCGGTCGCCTGCTTAACGATGCCTCCTCCGGCGCCGAAGACATCGCCGTCCAGCTGACCAACGGCGCCGTCGTCAGCGGCGCCGAGCTGGTGCGGCGCAAGCTCAGCGAATTCGGTTTCGTCGGCCTGGTCGACCCAGTGCGCGGGCCGGTGAACCTCTACCGCATCGAACGCTTTGCCTCCGACAAGCAGCGGCGCCTGGCGCTGATTGAAAACCCGGTCTGCGCCTGGCCGGACTGCCTGGTGGGCGGGGATGAATGCCAGGTACACCACATACAGGCCTGGGAGCGGGGAGGGCCGACCAACATGGACAACCTGGTCACCTTGTGCCCGCACCACAACGGCGCGAATGATGACGCGGGGTGCGGCGGGCCGGCATCGCGGGGCAGGATGGCACGGGTGCGCGGAAAGACGGTGTGGATACCGCCCCGGTAGGTCCGCCTAGAAACAAAAAACCGACCCGCCGCCTCCCTAGCTGAGGGAGGGCAGCGGGCCGGCTAGTCGGCGTGCCTAGAGCGCGGTCTAGACGTCGAAGGCCTCATCGAGCAGGTTCTTCTGCTCGAGCTGGTGGACCTTGGACACGCCGGTGGCAGTCGAGGACTGCGCGCGGCGGGACACGCGGACCAGTTCCGGCATGTCCGGAATCAGCTCGCGCAGGTGCTCGTTGTAGAACGGCCACGGGCCCTGGTTGGCCGGCTCGTCCTGGACGAAGCGCACCTGGGTGGCGTTCGGGTAGGTCTCGAAGGCCTCGCGCAGGCGGTTGAACGGGATCGGGTGCAGCATCTCGACGCGCACGATGGCGATGTCGTCGCGGCCGTCCTTCTCCCGCTTCTTCTCCAGGTCGTAGTAGATCTTGCCGGAGCAGAGCATGATGGTCTTGACCTTGTCCGGGTCGCCGACAACCTTGCCGTTGTGGTCGACCTGGTTCGGGTCGTTGATGACCGAGCGGAAGGAGGTCACCTCGGTGAAGTCCTCCACCGCCGAGGTCGCCTGCTTGTTACGCAGCATGGACTTCGGGGTGAAAACGACCAGCGGACGCTTCATCGTGCCCAGTGCCTGGCGGCGCAGCAGGTGGAAGTGGTTGGCCGGGGTGGTCGGCTGCGCCACGGTCATCGAGCCCTCAGCGCACAGCTGCAGGTAGCGCTCGATACGGGCGGAGGAGTGGTCCGGGCCCTGGCCCTCGTAGCCGTGCGGCAGCAGCAGCACGAGCGAGGAGGTCTGGCCCCACTTGGCCTCGCCGGAGGCGACGTACTCATCGATGATGGTCTGCGCGCCGTTGGCGAAGTCGCCGAACTGGGCCTCCCAGGCCACCAGGGCGTCCTGGTTGCCCAGGGAGTAGCCGTACTCGAAGCCCATGCCGGCGTACTCGGTCAGGGCGGAGTTGTAGATGAGGAACTTGCCGCCGTTGCCCTTGGCGTCGGCCAGGTGGTTGAGCGGGTTGTACTCCTGGCCGGTCTCCGGGTCGAACAGGACTGCGTGGCGCTGGGTGAAGGTACCGCGGCGGGTATCCTCACCGGCGATACGGATGACCTTGCCGGAGTTTGCCAGGGAGCCGAAGGCGAGCAGCTCGCCCCAGGCCCAGTCGATGCCGCCTTCCTGCGCGGTCTTGGCCCGCTCCTTGGCGACCTTGGACACGCGCTTGTGCAGGTCGAAGCCCTCCGGCGGGTTGACGAAGGCCTGGCCCAGCTCGTTCATCTCCTCGGCGGTGATGGAGGTATCCAGACCGCGGGTCAGCTCCTGGGACGAGGTAATACCGGTCTGCTCCTGCGGGCCGGTCTTTTCGGCTTCCTTGACCTCGGTGAACACGGACTCCATCTGGTCGTGGAAGTCGCGGGCGGCGGCCTCGGCGTCTTCCGCCGAGAGATCGCCACGGCCGATGAGGTCCTCGGTGTAGGACTCGCGCACGCCCTTGTGGTCGTTGATGAGGTCGTAGAGAACCGGCTGGGTCATCGACGGGTCGTCGGCCTCGTTGTGGCCGCGCAGGCGGTAGCAGATGAGGTCGATGAAGACGTCCTTGCCGAACTGGCGGCGGTACTCGGTAGCCAGCTGGCCGACCCAGACGACGGCCTCCGGGTCGTCGCCGTTGACGTGGAAGACCGGGCAGTCGAAGCCCTTGGCCAGGTCGGTGGCGTAGTGGGTCGAGCGGCCGGAGTCCGGGGTGGTGGTGAAACCAATCTGGTTGTTGACCACGATGTGGATGGTGCCGCCGACGGTGTAGCCGCGCAGGTTGGACAGGTTGATGGTCTCCTGGACCACACCCAGGCCGGTGAAGGAGGCATCGCCGTGCAGCATCAGCGGGACGACGGAGTAGCCCTCGTCGCCCTGGTCGATGATGTCCTGCTTGGCGCGGGCCATACCGACCAGCACCGGGTCGACGGCCTCCAGGTGGGACGGGTTGGCGGTCAGGGAGACCTTAATCTCGCCGTCGCCGAACATCTGGAGGTGCTCGCCGCTGGCGCCCAGGTGGTACTTAACGTCGCCAGAGCCGCCCAGCTGGCCGCCGCGGTAGTTGCCGTCGAACTCTTCGAAGAGCTCGGCCAGCGGCTTGCCCACGATGTTGAACAGGACGTTCAGGCGGCCGCGGTGCGGCATGCCGATGACGACCTCGTCCAGGCCCTGGCCGGCGGCGGTGTCGATGATGGAGTCCATCAGCGGGATGAGGGACTCGGCGCCCTCCAGGGAGAAGCGCTTCTGGCCGACGTACTTGGTCTGCAGGAAGTTCTCGAAAGCCTCGGCGGCGTTGACCTTCTGCAGGATGTACTTCTGCTCGGCATTGGTCGGCTTGGGCATGCCGTCCTCGAGGCGATCTTGCAGCCAGCCGCGCTCGTCGCGATCGAGGATGTGGGCGTACTCGGAGCCGACCTTCAGGGTGTAGGCCGAACGCAGGCGGGACAGGACCTCGCGCAGCGTCATGGACTCCTTGCCGCCGAAGCCACCGACGTTGAAGGTGCGGTCCAGGTCCCAGATGGTCAGGCCGTGGGTGGCCATGTCCAGGTCGCGGTGATCCGGCGACGGCAGGCCCGGCTGGTGCCAGCCCAGCGGGTTGACGTCGGCCAGCAGGTGGCCGCGGGAACGGTAGGCCTCGATGAGCTGCATGACGCGGGTGTTCTTGTCCACGCCGGAGTTCGGGACGTCCTGGGCCCAGCGGAACGGCTGGTAGGGAACGCCCATCTCGGCGAAGAGCTCGTCCCAGAACTTGTCGTCGACCAGCAGCTGGCCGATGGTGCGCAGGAACTCACCGGACTCCGCGCCCTGGATGACGCGGTGGTCGTAGGTGGAGGTCAGCGTGACCAGACGGCCCACGCCCAGGTCCGCCAGGCGGTCGGCGGAAGCGCCGGCGAACTCGGCCGGGTAGTCCATGGAGCCGACACCGATGATGGAGCCGGAGCCCTTGGTCAGGCGGGCGATGGAGTGGCGCGTGCCGATGCCGCCCGGGTTGGTCAGGTTGATGGTCACGCCGGAGAAGTCGTCCATCGTCAGCTTGCCGTTGCGGGAACGGGTGACGATGTCCTCGTAGGCGTCGACGAACTCGGAAAAGCCCTTGTTTTCACATTCCTTGATGGCGGCGACGACCAGCGCGCGGGAGCCATCCTTCTGCGGCAGGTCGATGGCCAGGCCCAAGTTGATGTGCTCGGGCTGGACGACGGTCGGCTTGCCGTCGGAGACCTCGTAGCGCACGTTCATGGCCGGGTGGATCTGGGTGGCCTTAACCAGGGCGTAGCCGATGATGTGAGTAAAGGAGATCTTGCCACCGCGGGTGCGCTTGAGGTGGTCGTTGATCATGGAGCGGTTTTCCCACATGAGCTTGACCGGCATGTCGCGCACGGTGGTTGCGGTCGGGATCTCCAGGGACTCGTCCATGTTCTTGGCGATGGCCTTGAAGGTACCCTTCAGCGACTTCTGGCCCGGTTCGGGGGTAGCGCCGATGCGATCCAGGGGTGAAGTCGGGGCCTTTTCCTTAGCCGGAGTGTTGGCCTTGGCGGATTCCTTCTGCGCCTTCTTTACACCCTTGGAGACCTCAGTCTCGCGGACGTTCTGCTTGGTCTTAGCAGTCGTGCCTTCAGATTCCTTGGGCGCCTTCGCCGGCTTGTCCTTCTTCGGCTGGGTCGACCCGGATTTGCCAGCGTCAGCCGACTTTTTGGGGGCGCCGTTGGCCTCGAAAAACTCCCGCCATTCCTTATCTACGGAGGATGGATCCTGGGAATACTGCTGGAACTGTTCGTCAATCAGCCACGCGTTGGGGCCGAATATATTCGACTTGCTCACGGCAGGTGCTCGCCTCTTTTCCTTTAGCTTTGTCGGGTAGTCACATCAACTTTAGTGGTAAACATCCACGGCGGGGGTAATGCCCCCAGCAAAGTGGTCCGTTCCCAATGATACGGGTCAACAGCTGGCTGACAATCCTGCTTCTTAATTGGTGATCGCGGGCAGCGGATCGAGGTTGGTGCGGGCGTGTTCGATGACCTGACGGGCCAGCTTGCGGTTGGCCACGGAGCCCAAAAACGCGCCGATTCCGAGCGGCATTAGCTTGGACACCCAGGCCCATTTGAAGCGCTTGGTGATCTGCTTGGTAAAGAGCTTGCCCAGGCGCGCGTTCATCCCGGACAGGGTAGGGGCGGAAAAACGCGTCAGCGATGCCGCGCTCGACAGGCTCGCCCCCTGGCCCAGGTCGCCGACGATGGTGTCGACGAGCGCCGAGCCCTTGGAACCGGTCAGCACCAACAGCACGAGCGCGCGCCTCTGCTCCTCGTTGCTGACATCGATGCCCCGCAGGTGCGCGGAGGCCAGGATGTACCAGGCCGCGGCCTCTAAGAAAACGAGCGAATCCGCCCCGATGGCGGCCGCGCCGGTGAAAAAGCCGACGCCCGGAACGGAGGCGGCCGCGCCGGCCCCGGCGCCCGTGCCCGTGGTGATGTTGCGGAAGTGCTTGTCGATAATCGCCTGGATCTGTTCCGGCGTGGCGTTCGGATTGCGCTTCTTGACCGACTCGACGTATTTGACGATGGTGCCGGCCTGGATCTTGACGGCCTTATCTAAAGACTTGAGCAGAGTGGCCGTCCACTTGTCGGCGTTGTCCGGATCAATGTCGTAGCGCTGCAGGTTGTCCGCGGCCTCTTCCGGGGTGACGGTAGCTACCGCGCCGTTGTCTTCTTTGTTTTTCTTACCAATTCCAAACACGTTTCGTCTCCTCCGATAAATAGGTCCTATACCACTCTAGGGGAAAGTGTGGTGGGGCATCGTCAAGCGTGCGCAAGGTTGCGCAAACCCGACGCGAGCTTACTACGCTGGAATCCATGGGGCCCTGGGACGAGGAGTGGGAAGAAGAATCAGTCGCTGCCGCGCGCCGGCAAGCGGCAGCCGCCCATGCCCGCGCCGCCGAAGCCCAGGCGGCCGCGCACGCCCACCCCGGCGACGGGCTGGCCATCCGGACGGCCGCCGGCTGGGTCCACGGCAAGCGCGAGCACGACGACGAAGGCCTCGACGTCAGCTCCTGGAAGGGGATCCCGTTCGGCAAGGACACCGCGCTCACCGGGCGGTTTTGTGCCCCCGAGCCGGTGGCGGCCTGGGAAGGCGTGCGCGAATGCCGGGACTTCGGCGAGGTGGCGCCGCAGCCGACGTATTCGTGGACTGAGAGGGTCATCGGCAGCGAAGACTGCCTGAACCTGGACGTGGTGCGGCCGACGGGCACGCAGCGGCTGCCGGTGGTGGTCTACCTGCACGGAGGGTCCTTCATCATGGGCTCGTCGCACATGCTGATGCTGCGCGGTTTCCACCTGGCGCAGTCGATGAACGTCGTCTACGTTTCTATTAACTTCCGCCTCGGCGCGCTGGGCTACCTGGATATGCGCAGCCTGCCGGGCGAGTGCGTGGCCAACCCGGCGGTGCTGGACCAGCTCCTGGCGCTGGAGTGGGTGCGGGACAATATCGCCCAGTTCGGCGGCGATCCGGACAACATCACGCTGATGGGCGAGTCCGCCGGGGCGGCCGCGGTGCTTACCCTCATGACGAGCCCGGCGGCGCAGGGGCTCTTCCACAAGGCCATCGCCCAGTCGCCGCCCATCGGGCTGATTCATTCCCGCGCGCAGTCGACGCTGTGGGCCCGCGAGCTGGTCAAGCGTCTGGCCTTGCCGAGGGGAAGCGGCATCGATGAGCTGCGCGCCGAGGAGTGGCCGGACCTGGTCCGCGCTGGGCAGTCGATGATGTGGCGCGCCGGGGAGTTGCTGCACCTGAATTCCTGTTACTCGCCGACGGTCGACGAGGACGTGCTGCCCGCACACCCGCTGGAAGCCTTTGAGAAGGGGAGGCAAGCGGGGGTTCCGCTGCTGGTGGGGACCAACTCGGGCGAGACCAGTTTTGCCAAGTACCTGTTCCAGCGGGAGGATTCCCGCGCCCGCGCCGGGCTGCGGCTGCTACGGTCCTTCGACGAGCGCAACGCCGAACGGGTGGTGGACGCCTACGGGCGGGCCGAGGGCCGGCGGGATTTCGCCGACCTGCTTTCCGATGCCCTGTTCTGGGCGCCCACCGTCCGCGCCGCCGAGGCCCACGCGGAGCGCTACCCGACGTGGATGTACCGCTACGACTACACGCCGATGGCGCTGCGCTGGCTGGGGCTCGGCGCGGTGCACTCGCTGGAGCTGGCCAACGTCTTCGGGGATCCGAAATCCTCGCGGATGTCGCTGGTGACCAAGCTGGGCAACGGGGACGCGGGGGAGTCGATGACGGAGTTGATGCAGGACCACTGGGCACGGTTCATTTGGGAGTCGGAGCCGGCGCCCAGCTGGCCGCGCTACCGGGTGGAAGGCGCGCAAGAATCCGAAGAATCCGAAGAAGCCGAGCTGCGCGCGACGCAGGTTTACGATATCCCGCCGCGGGTGGACCACGATCCGAAGGCCGAGCAGCGCCGGGCTTGGGAGGACTATTCCATGCTGGAATGGGGTGCCGGCCGCCCGGAGCTGCTGGCGGAACTGGGATTCATCACGAGCGAGCCCGATTAGCGGTAGGCTAGGGCCGGTGCACCACTGCCTAAACACAAGGACGGATTGCTGAACATGAGCTTTTTCGAAGATATCGCAATTGCCTTGGACGCCGAAGGAATTGAATCCCGGGTCAACGACGACGTCTTGTTCGTCCCGATCACCGCGGAGCTGGAGATCCAGTTCGTGGAGATCGACCCGCTGCTGCCCGCTGCCAACGTCTACATTGCTGCCGCGGACGTCGACGAGGATGACGAAAACTTCGAGGCAGTGCTGGTCTCGGTGGCGTTTTCGGTAGAGGACGCGACCGAGGCGGTCGCCCGCCACATCGCCACCGACCAGGTGGTCACGGTGCTGCGGGATCTCATCGAAGGTACCGACGAGCGGATTTCCGACCTGGAATTCGAGCAGGACTCCTTTAACCCGAACCTGGTGGTCGCCGAGGTAGGCGAGGACTCCGAGCTGCGCGTGCTCGTGGAGACCGTAGACGGCATCCCGCAGGCGATCGTGCGTTTCCTGGCCTTCGACTTCGACGAGGACGAGCTCGACGCCGCCGAGGACGAGGCCATCTCGGAAGCCTGGGACCAGGGCGAGGCCGACGGCATCGTGGAGGAAGACCGGATCGCGCTGTTTGAAAGCGGCGAGCTGGCCGAAGGCGCGCCGATCATCGAGGTGCCGGCCGAGACCCTAGAGTTGGGCACCTACACCGACTTTGACCGCCTCTTCGACGTGCTGGGCTTGGTCTCCGAGCAGGCGCTTGACTGGGAGGCCCAGCTGGTCTCCTTCGACGCGGGCGAATTTGATGAGCCGGATGTCTACGACATCTTCGGCGAAGACGTCGACGATGCCGATTTCGCCGACTACGAGGACACCACCGGCGAAGACTAATGCACCTCCCCGTTCAAGGATCGCGGGTGAAGTGGCGGAAGGTTTTCGTTGGCCTCGCCACCGCGTTGTTAATCGCCGTGTGGGCCGCGGGCATTAAATACCCTTCCAGCTTGCTGGCGGAGGGGATTTTCGCCAGCACCCCGGCGCTGTTGATGTGGCTCGGGGTGGTTGTCGCCGCGGCCCTGCTGCTGTTGGCCCGGGTTGACGAGCTGCCGGGGACAGTCTTCAAGTTGTTTCCCTGCGCGGTGGCGGTCAACGTGCTGATTGGCTGGCTTTTCCGGGCCTGGGAACTGCCGTTTTATTTCGACAGTATCGGTACCGGTATAGCCGCCATCGTGGGCGGACCGCTGCTGGGGATGGCCACTGGGGCCGCTAGCGGCGCGGTCATGGCGCTGGGGGCGCCGGGAGATCTGGCTTTCGCGTCCGTCGGGGCCCTGGCCGGGGTGCTGTTCGGCTGGGCCGCCAAGCGTCAGTGGTGCAGCTCGGTCCTGCGCATCCTGGCCGCCGGCTGGCTGATTGGACTTACCACCGCGCTGGCTTCCTGTCCGCCCCGGCTGTGGCCGCAGCCCGAGACCAACGCCGCGGGGCTGCGGCACCTAACCGATTTCTATTTCCTGCTGTCCCGGCACCAGGGGTTTTCCACGGTTATGCAGGTGCTGACCTCGGATACGATTGACAAGATTTTCTGTCTGCTACTGGCCGGGGTGCTCTTGCGTACGCTGCCTGCCGCGCTGCAGCTGCGCTTGAGCTACGGCGGCAACGTGGAGCGCCTGGGCGGGTTGCTGCGCGCGCCGGACGAGGCCGAGCGGGCCCGCGAACAGATGCGGGCCTATCAGCGGCACACCCTCCAGACCGGGCGCTAAACCTCACCGCGCCTAGGCGGCCTGGTCGAAGCCGGCGAAGAGCGAGATGGGGGAATGCACCGGCTGGAAGTCGCGGTCGACGAGCCAGATGAAGGTGTGGGCGGTGCCGGAGCTGAGCTCGTGGACGGCATCGATAAGCTCTTTGTCGATGACGGCGCGGACCCAGGCCTCCGCGGTAGTGCTGTCGACGAAGTCGCCGCCGGCGTGGGTAAAGCGCAAGGAGACCACGTAGGCGGGCTCGCGCTCGGCGCCGTAGCCCTTAGCACGGGCTTTGGCGCGCGGGCCGACGCGGTGGCGCGTGATCGCCACGTTGAGCCCGGGGCTGCCGGCCACCGGTGGCAGGGAGACCGACGGTGGACGCCAGTTCGCCAGCGGACGAGCCAGGGAACGCGGGTGGCGCATGATGCTGGTTACCGCCCGGGCGTCCTCCCAGGCGGTGAACTGGATTTCGGAGGCCAAGCGGCTGGGGGAGATGGTCGAGGCGGCGGTGGGCTGGGGGCGGTAGTTCGTGTTCTTCATGCCTTAAAAGCTAGCGGCCCGTGGGGACATAGCCTCGCGCGAATTAGAACGCATGTGCGAATCTGGCTGGCGGATTTGGGGGCACCGGCTAAGCTAGGGATTTACCATGTCAGATACCGCGCCAGATTCCTCGCAGCCCAGCCCAGCCACTCCAGCCATTCCGCGGCAGATCTGGGTGCTCGTGGCTGCTGTCTTCATTATCGCGCTGGGCTACGGGCTCATCGCGCCACTGTTGCCGCAGTTCGTGGTGAGCTTCGACGTCTCGATGGCTGCGGCGGGCCTGGTCGTGTCGATTTTTTCCGCCTCCCGGCTGCTTTTTGCCCCGGCCTCGGGTTACCTGGTCAACCGGATAGGATCCCGGCGCATCTACCTGACCGGCCTTCTGACCGTGGCGGTGATGACGGGCTTGGTCTCGCTGGCGCAGGCGTACTGGCATATCATCGCGCTGCGCTTTTTGGCGGGGATTGGCTCGACCATGTTTACGGTCTCGGCCATGGGGCTCATCGTGAGCCTGTCGCCGGCGCAGATCCGCGGCCGGTGCTCGGCGCTGTACGGGACCGCCTTCCTGCTGGGCAATATCGCCGGGCCGCTTTTAGGCGCCGGGCTGGCGTTTTTGGGCTTCCGCTGGCCGTTTTTCATTTATGGCCTCGGCGTGGCGCTGGCCGCCGGCGTGGTCTGGTGGCTGATGCCGCGCTCGGCGGGGACGGGCAATACAAAGTCCAGCCTGCCGCCGATGCACCTTGCACAGGCCTGGCAGGACACCGCCTTTCGGGCCGCGCTGACCTCCAGCTTCGCCCACGGCTGGGTGAATATGGGCGTGCGCGTTTCGGTCATCCCGCTCTTTGCTGCCGCGGTCTTTGCCAACAGCTCCGCCGCCGCGGGTTACGCGCTGGCGGCATTTGCGGCCGGTAACGCCGTGGTCCTGCAGTTCTCCGGACGCTGGGCCGACACCTTTGGCCGGCGCCCGATGATCCTGGCCGGCCTGTGCGGATCGGCCGTTTTTACCTGGCTGCTGGGGCACGCGGACTCGCTGCCGCTGCTGATTGGCTTCTCGGTGCTCACCGGCGCCGCGGCCGGCTTCATCAACCCCGCCCAGCAGGCCACCCTGGCTGACATCATCGGATCCGAGCGCTCCGGCGGGCAGGTGCTCTCCAGCTTCCAGATGGCCATGGACCTTGGCTCTATCTTCGGGCCGGTCGTGGTGGGCGCGCTGGCGGATATCTACGGTTTCCAGACCGCGTTCGCGGTCAGTGGGGCGGTCGCGCTCGTGGGCGTTGTCGCGTGGAGCTTTTCCCGCGAGCCGCTACCGTCCACCCAGGCCAAGCTGCGGGTTATCCCCTGCCTGATTGGGGGACCGCGGCGGCCGAGGAGGCATCGTTAGCCTAGGCGTTGCCGTGCGGGACGATGACGGCGCGGCCGGATACCTCGCCGGCCTGCAGCTTGCGGTAGGCCTCCAGGCCCTCGCTGAGCGGGTAGGTGGTGTACATCGGCTCGAGGTAGCCGTCACGGAAGAGCTCGACCAGCTCGTGGAGCTCGGGCAGCGTGCCCCAGTAGGTGGAGATTAGCTCCGTCTCGCGCGGCGAGGTCAGCCAGGCGAACTCGTAGGGCGAGCCGTTGCCCAGGCCGACCACCGTCACGCGGCTGTCCGGCCCGACGGTGGCCATCGCGGTCGATACCGTCTGGCCCAGGCCGACGAAGTCGAAAGCGGCGTCGATCCCCTTGCCGCCCGTGGCGGCCAGGATATTGTCGACGACGTCGTCATCGGAGGCTACGGTAACCGCGCCCAGGCGCTCGGCCTCCTGGAGGGCGGATTCCTTCGTGTCGGTGGCGATAATCGTCGCGCTCGTCATGGCCTTGAGGATCTGGATGCCCAGCAGGCCCAGCCCGCCCAGGCCGATGACGAGGACGTACTGGCCGCCCTGGTTGAGCGTCGGCAGGGCCTTCTTGATGGCGTGGTATGGGGTCAGGCCGGCATCGGCGAGGGCGGAGGCGGCGATGGGGTCGGCATCGCCCAGCGGGACCAGGTTGCGGGCCGGGACGGTGACGTACTCGGCCATGCCGCCGTCGCGGCCTAGGCCAATGCCGGCGGGGGTGTTGGCGGCGCGGTTGCGGCACTGGAGCATATCGCCGCGCACGCACATGGAGCAGCGCCCACACCCCAGCGGGCCGTAGACCAGGTAGGCGTCGCCCTTCTCGAAGCCCTCCACGGCGGAGCCGACTTCTTCGACCCAGCCGGTAACCTCGTGGCCCAGGGTGAATTCGCGGTGGTAGACGGCGGGGGAGGACTCGCCGAATTCGTCGAAGATGGCGACATCGGAGTGGCAGGCGCCGGAGCCGGCGACCTTCAGCAGGACCTCCGTGGGTGCCGGGGTGGGGCATTCGATGTCTTTGAGCTCGGGGAAAGTGTGCAGGCCGATGTGGCGGATTGCCTTCATGGTGGTCATGTTTTTCTCCGTGTTTTCTGTTTTCTGCCGAAAGGTTTTCTACCGAAAGGTGCGGGTGTGCGTGGTGCGGATAGGGGACGGGGACGCCGCCCAGTCTAGTAATTGGGAACCTACTGGACATTGAAAGTGTTCTAGGTTACATTTAGTGCTACTCGCGTCTGGCTGTCGCGCGGGCATCACAGACCTCACCCCGGTTGCCCAAAACCCGGGAGGGCCGTATGCCCCCTTTTGGCGTGCGCGCTTCTCGTGGCTTTTCGGGCCCCGCCGAAACCCCGATCGACCAGGAGTAAGCAGTGACTACTCAATCCCAACCGCCCGCCGACGAGCGGGTCGAAGCCGCCCCCTTGCCGCGGGTGGACGGCAAGTGGCGCCTGTTCGTCTACAGCGCCATCGGCGCCTTCGTCTTTTTCTTCCCCGTCACCTACGACGGAAAGCAGTCCATCCCGCTGGACCACCTGGTGACCATCATCCAGCAGTACCTGCCCGGGGTCGTGCCGTGGATCATCCTGGCGCTGGCCGCCTACGGCACGTGGCGCTCCATTGCCAACAAGAACTGGGAGCAGGGCCCGCTCCAGGCGGTCTTCACCGTGCTCAACGTCGTGGGGCTGGTGGTCAGCTTCCTGATGGTCATCGACAAGCTGCCGTGGGTTTTGGGCGAGGAGGATCTGGTCCCGTTCCTGTGGAATAAGATCGCGGTTCAGGTCGGGCTGATCGTTCCTATCGGCGGGGCGTTTTTGGCCCTGCTCATCGGCTACGGCCTGCTGGAATTCGTCGGGGTGCTCATGCAGCCCATCATGCGCCCGCTGTGGAAGACCCCGGGGCGCTCGGCTATCGATGCCGTCGCGTCCTTCGTCGGCTCTTATTCCCTGGGCATCCTCATTACCGACCGCGTCTACCAGAGCGGCAGCTACACCGCGCGCGAGGCCTCCATCGTGGCCACGGGCTTTTCGACGGTCTCGGCCGCCTTCATGGTCATCGTCGCCAAGTCGCTGGACATCATGAATATCTGGGGCATCTATTTCACCGTCACCCTGGTGGTGACGTTCCTGGTCACCGCGGTGACCGTGCGCATTCCGCCGCTGCGCACCATCCCGGACGAGTATTACCACTCCGCCGAGCCGGACCCGGAGCGCACCGTGCAGGGCAACCGCTTCCGCGAAGCCTGGCGCGAGGCCCTGCAGGCGCTGGCGACGGCGCCGTCGCTGCGCAAGGGCATCGGCGAGAATTTCCTGGACGGGCTGAAGCTGTCGGGGGCCATCGTGCCCTCCATCATGTCCGTGGGGCTTATCGGCCTGCTGCTGGCCCGGTTCACCCCGGTTTTCGAGTGGATTGGCTACCTGTTCTACCCGTTCGCTTGGATCGTGCGGCTGCCGGAGCCGGTGCTGGCCGGCAAGGCCTCGGCGATGGGCGTGGCGGAGATGTTCCTGCCGGCCACCGCGGTGGCGGACTCGTCCAGCCTGGTGCTGAAGTTCGTGATCGGGGTGGTCTCGGTCTCGGCGATTATCTTCTTCTCGGCGCTGGTGCCCTGCATCCTGGCGACCAAGATTCCGATCAAGCTTTGGCACATGCTGGCCATCTGGTTCGAGCGGGTGGCCCTGACCATCGTGCTGGCCACCCCGATCGCCTACGTGCTCTTCGAGGTCTTAGGGCTCGGGACTTAAAGCCTGGGGGCTTAAAGCCTGGGACTTAAAACTAAGGGGGGGCTTTAAGCGTGGGTGGACGCGTGGGTGGCCACGATATCGGCGATGAGCCGGGCGGCCAGCTTGGCGGTCCGGCCGTCGACGTCGAAGTCGGGGTTGAGCTCCACGACGTCGACCAGACGCAGCTTGCCGGTGGCCGCCACGGCGAGTGCCATCGCGCGGATTGTGGCGAAGTCCACGCCCAACGATGCCGGGGCGGACACGCCCGGCGCGGCGGCGGCCGGCAGGACGTCGAGGTCGATGGACAGGTGGATGGCCGGCTGGTTCTGCACAGACTTGGCCACCAGGCCGGCGGCCTGGGAGGGACTGAGATCCACCAGGTCCTCGTCGAGGACGGTTTCCACGCCGAGCTCGTCGGCGGTGTTGAACAGCACCGCGGTGTTGTTGGCCTCGGAGATGCCGAAGACGGAGTAGTCGAAGGCGGCCGGCTGGTCGGGGCAGGCGTTCTGGACGAACTCGGCGATCTGCTTGAACGGTGTGCCGGAGGTGGCCCGGTCGGCGGTGCGCAGGTCGAAGTGGGCGTCGAGGTTGACGATCTTCAGCGGCTGCTCGCCATTGCCGCGGAAGGCGCCGCAGTGGGTGGCAAACGCCGTTTCGTGCCCGCCGCCCAGCACCACGGCGAGGTTGCCGTTGCCGACGATGTCGCCGACCCAGCGGGAAAGCTCGGCCTGGGAGCCTTCCAGGTCGTCGCCCTGGGTGGTTACGGTGCCGGCGTCGAAGCGGGGGAAGGAGTCGTGGACGGCCAGGCCGCCCAGGGCGGAGCGCAGCGCGGCCGGGCCGGCGGCGGCTCCCTGGCGGCCGCCGTTGCGCAGCACGCCCTCGTCGGAGGCGTAACCGATGAGCACGGCGGCATCGGTAGCAGAAGCGGCGCCGTCATCCGGCAGGGGCCGGACGACGCTGTGCCAGCGGGCGTGTTCGGGGCCGGGGCCGTCGTCGCGGCCGGTCCATTCGGGGGCGGGGGCAAAGAGCGGTTGGTCGCTGATGGTGTTCATAGTCTTCCACTGTAGGCGCTTTGTACCGCGAGTTTGCGGGGGAATTTCCTACAATTGTCGCGTGAGAAAGATTCAGGTGCCCGCCGCCCACAATGCCCTGCGGATTCTGTCGCTGCTGTCTACCATCGACGTGCCGATTTCGGCCGCGCGTATCCGCAGCGAACTGGACCTGCCGCGGTCGAGCACCTACCACCTGCTCAACGAGCTGGTGGAGTCGGGCTTCGTGGTGCACCTGCCGGAGAACCAGACCTACGGGCTGGGGCTGGCGGCCTACGCGATGGCCTCGGCGTATACGACGCAGCAGCCCTTGGTGCGGATGAGCCACCGCTATGTCGAGCAGGCGGCGAACCTGGCGGGCGGGTCCGGGCACCTATCCCGGCTGGCGGGCTCGGAGGTGGTTTACCTGCACGAGGTCCGCAGCCCCGGAGCGGTCTCCCTGGTCACGGAGGTGGGTGTGCGCTTGCAGGCGCTGCGCTCGGCCTCCGGCCGGGTCATGCTGGCCTACCTGCCGGAGGCCGAGGCGCGTGCCACCTTCGCCACCGCGGGGCAGGAGGGTAGCCTGCGGCAGTTTCGCGAGCGCTTGGCCCAGGTGCGCGAGCGCGGCTGGGAGGAGGAGACGGAGGAGATCTCGCGCGGTCAGGCATCGTTGGCCGTGCCGGTGTTGGATCACTTGGCCCGCCCGGCCGCCAGCCTGGCGGTGACCTTCGGGGTGGGCCGGCTGGGCGATGCCACCCGCGCGGCCGTCCTCGACCACCTGCAGTCCTCTGCCCGGCAGATAGCGACGCGGATGTACGGCTCCCGGTAGGGAGGGCAAAGGCCGCCGCCCACGGGGCAACCGGCCAGAGAGAGGCACAACATTTTCAGCCAAATATGTGGTAAATGACACAAATTGAGGTTAGTGTCTGGAAGTAGCGTTCCGCGGCGCACAAGGCTGGGGGACGGGCCAGGCTACGAGAAGGAGACAACTGACCATGGCTGAATTTAAGGCTGACAAGACCGCTTTCGCGGGCGGAAATAGCAGGGATATTAGGGGAGTGGAAGTAGGGATCGGCGGGCTGAGTATCGCCGAGGTCGTGGCGGTGGCCCGCTACGGCGCACGCGTGACGGTGGCTCCGGACGCGCGGGAAGAGGTGGCGGCCACCCGGCAGCGGGTCGAAGACCTGGCCGCCGCGGAGACGCCGGTCTACGGGATTTCCACCGGCTTCGGCGCGCTGGCCCGCCGGCATATCCCCGCCGAAAAGCGCGCCCAGCTGCAGCTGTCCCTGGTGCGCTCCCACGCGGCCGGATCGGGACCGGAGGTGGAAGAAGAGGTCATCCGTGCGCTGATGTTGCTGCGCCTGTCCACGCTGTGCACGGGGCGCACCGGCGTGCGGCCGGTGGTGGTGGACACTTACGCGGCGGCGCTGAACGCCGGGATCGTGCCGGTGGTCTACGAGTACGGCTCGCTGGGCTGCTCCGGCGACCTGGCCCCGCTGGCGCACTGCGCCCTGGCGCTGCTGGGCGAGGGCGAGGTCCGCGTGGAGGGCAAGCGGCAGCCGGCGACCGCGGCCCTGGAGCGCGCCGGGATAACGCCGCTGCAGCTGCGGGAGAAGGAGGGCCTGGCGCTGATCAACGGCACCGACGGGATGCTGGGACAGCTGTGCCTGGCCATCGCGGACCTCGAGGCGCTGGCCCGGCAGGCGGATATCGCGACCGCGCTGACGCTGGAGGGCCTGCAGGGCAGCCTGGACGTCTTCGCGGAGGACCTGCAGCAGCTGCGCCCGCACCCCGGCCAGGCCGCCGCCGCGGCGAATATCCGCGCGCTGGCCGCCGGATCGGAGAACCTGTCCCAGGCCCACGCCGAGTTCGCGCAGTCGCACGTCCAGGACGCCTACTCGGTGCGCTGCGCCCCGCAGGTGGCCGGCGGCTTCCGGGACACGCTGGAGCACGCCCGCCAGGTGGCCGTCAACGAGCTGGCCGCGGCGGTGGACAACCCGGTCGTGGCCCTGGACGGCCGGGTGGTCTCCAACGGCAATTTCCACGGCGCGCCCGTGGCTTATGTACTCGACTTTCTGGCGATCGTGGTTGCGGATCTCGCCTCCATCTCGGAGCGGCGCACGGACCGCTTTTTGGACGTGGCGCGCAACCGCGGCCTGCCCGCCTTCGTCGCGGACGATCCGGGCGTGGATTCCGGCCACATGATCGCGCAGTACACGCAGGCCGGCATCGTCAGCGAGCTGAAGTGCCTGGCGGCCCCGGCATCGGCGGATTCCATCCCGTCGTCGGCCATGCAGGAAGACCACGTCTCCATGGGCTGGTCGGCGGCGCGCAAGCTGCGGCGCGGCATCGACGGCGCGCAGCGCGTGGTGGCGATTGAGATCCTGACTGCGGCCCGCGGCATCGACCTGCGGGGAACCACCCCCGGCGCCGGCGTGGCCGCGGTCGTGGCAGCGCTCCGCGAACGGGTCCCGGGGGTGGGGCCGGACCGCTACCTGGCCCCGGAAGTCGCCGCTGCGGTGCAGATGGTGCAGGACGGCACCTTCCTGCGGGCGGCCGAATCCGCGATCGGCCAGCTGCAATAAACCGGCGTACACCAGCGCAATCCCGTATCTGAGACAGCTAGGTCCCCAGGTACGGGACTTTTTAGTATGACGCGGGTTACTTTTGTTGCACGGCACGCGGTGGCGCACAATCCCACATGTGGTTGCTCCACCTCCGTGCATGCGCGCGGTGCCGCCCACCCACTTCAGGGGTAATCGGGGAGACAGCCCCGGGAAACCGGTCCCCAACGCCCCGGGAAGGAGAGGCGGCATCGGCAAGCGCGTGCTGACCTGCCGCCGGAATGATGAGGAAGGAATACTAAATGTCGGAAGCTCGTGAAGTCCGCGCCCCGCGCGGGACCGAAATCAGCGCCAAGTCCTGGGCCACCGAGGCCCCGCTGCGTATGTTGATGAACAACCTGGACCCGGAGGTCGCTGAGCGCCCCGAGGGCCTGGTCGTCTACGGCGGCACCGGCAAGGCCGCCCGCAGCTGGGAAGCCTTCGACGCCATCGTCGACACGCTGCGCGACCTCGAGGCGGACGAGACCCTGCTGGTGCAGTCCGGCAAGCCGGTCGGCGTGTTTAAGACCAACGAGTGGGCCCCGCGCGTGCTGATTGCTAACTCCAACCTGGTCGGCGACTGGGCCAACTGGGAGCACTTCCGCGAGCTGGAGGCCGAGGGCCTGATGATGTACGGCCAGATGACCGCCGGGTCCTGGATCTACATCGCCACCCAGGGCATCCTGCAGGGCACCTACGAGACCTTCGCGGCCGTGGCCCACAAGCGCTTCGACGGCACGCTCGCCGGCACGCTGACCCTGACCGGCGGCTGCGGCGGCATGGGCGGCGCCCAGCCGCTGGCCGTGACCTTGAACGGCGGCGTGTGCCTCATCGTGGATGTGGACGAGACCCGCCTCAAGCGCCGCCAGTCCAAGCGCTACCTCGACGAGGTAGTCACCGACCTGGACGAGGCCCTCAAGCTGACCCTGGCCGCCAAGGAAGAAAAGCGCGCCCTGTCCGTGGGCCTGGTTGGCAACGCCGCGGAGGTCTTCCCCGAGATCCTCCGCCGCCAGCAGGCCGGCGAGCTGACGGTGGACGTGGTCACCGACCAGACCTCCGCCCACGATCCGCTCAGCTACCTGCCCACCGAGAGCACCGTGGCGGACTGGCACACCGAGGCCCAGGCCGACCCGACCACCTTCACCAAGAAGTCCCGCGAGTCCATGGCCCGCCAGGTCCAGGCCATGGTCGAATTCCAGGACGCCGGCGCCGAGGTCTTCGACTACGGCAACTCCATCCGCGACGAGGCCCGCCACGCCGGCTACACCCGCGCCTTCGAGTTCCCGGGCTTCGTCCCGGCCTATATCCGCCCGCTGTTCTGCGAGGGCCTGGGCCCGTTCCGTTGGGCCGCGCTGTCCGGCGACCCGGAAGACATCAAGGTCACCGACCAGGCGCTTAAGGAGCTCTTCCCGGACAACGAGCACCTGCACAACTGGCTGGATGCTGCCGAGGAATACGTCGAGTTCGAGGGCCTGCCGGCGCGCATTTGCTGGCTGGGCTACAACGAGCGCCACAAGGCCGGCCTGCGGTTTAACGAGCTCGTCGCCGAGGGCAAGATCTCCGCGCCGATCGTTATCGGCCGCGACCACCTGGACTCCGGTTCCGTCGCCTCGCCGTACCGCGAGACCGAGGCCATGCTGGACGGCACCGATGCCGTGGCCGACTGGCCGCTGCTCAACGCCATGACCGCCGTGTCCTCCGGCGCGACCTGGGTTTCCATCCACCACGGCGGCGGCGTCGGGATGGGCCGCTCCATCCACGCCGGCCAGGTCAGCGTCGCCGACGGCACCGAGCTGGCCGCCGCCAAGCTGCGCTCGGTGCTCACCAACGACCCGGGCATGGGCGTTATCCGCCACGTGGACGCGGGCTACACTCGGGCCCAGGAAGTCGCCGAGGAGCGCGGGGTGCGCATCCCGATGGAGTTCAAGGCCCGCGACTAGGTATAAAGCCCCGTTCCCTTTGCCGACCACGCCCGTTCCAGAAAGGTATGACGCATGACCAAGGTATTCCGCAATATTTCCGAGCTCCGCACGGTAGCCGAAGCTGGCACCATTACCGACGCCGCGCTGGTGTCTGACGACGCCGGCACCATCGCCTGGGTCGGCCCCGCGGCCGAGTTGCCCGGAGAATACGCAGACGCCGAGACCGTCGACCTGGGCGGGCGGGCCGTGCTGCCCGGCTGGGTGGACTCCCACACCCACATGGTCTTCGACGGCAACCGCGCCGAGGAATTCGAGGCCCGGATGGCCGGCGGCGACTACGCGGCCGGCGGAATCGCGGTGACCATGGAGGCCACCCGCTCGGCCGGCGCGGAGCGGCTGAGCCAGTTGGTCCGCGAGCGCGTGGCCGCCGGGCACGCGGGCGGCACCACGACGTTCGAGACCAAGACCGGCTACGGCCTGGACGTGGATTCTGAGGTCGAGGCCGCCCGGGTGGCTAGCCAGTACGTCGACGAAGTGACCTTCCTCGGCGCGCACCTGGTGCCGCCGGGGCAGGAGGCCGAGGCCTACGTCGAGCAGGTCGTCGGGCCGATGCTAGATAAGGTTGCGCCCTATGCCGGCTGGATCGACGTCTTCTGCGAGCGCGGCGCCTTCAACGAGGAACAGTCCCGCCGGGTCCTGGAGGCCGGCCGCGACGCCGGGCTGGGCCTGCGCGTGCACGGCAACCAGCTGGGGGAGGGCCCGGGCGTGGCGCTGGCCGTCGAGCTCGGCGCCGCCTCCGTCGACCACGTCAACTACCTAAGCGACGACGATATTGCGCGCCTGGCGGATTCGGAGACCGTCGCGACCATGCTGCCGGCCTGCGATCTGTCCACCCGGCAGCCGCTCGCGCCGGGCCGCAAGCTCATCGACGCTGGCGTGACCGTCGCGATTGCCTCCAACCTGAACCCGGGCACCAGCTACACCTCCTCGATGAATTTCTGCGTGACCACGGCGGTGCTCCAGCAGCACCTAAGCCTGGACGAGGCCATCGCCGCGGCCACCCTGGGCGGGGCGAAGGCGCTGCGCCGGCAGGCGGTCTCGGGAGGCAAGGACGCCGCCGGTCGCCCGGCCAAGGGCCAGCTGGTGGTCGGCGCGGCCGCGGACTTGCACGTCCTGACCGCGGAAAACGCCATTAATCTGGCGTACCGCCCGGGCATGCCGGCCACGTGGCGCACCTATGTCGGCGGGGAATTGGCCGCCGAGAATAACTAGCCCCACCGGCGGCAACGCGCCGGGGGCTTGCCCCAATGGTGTTTGCCCGCCCATTAGCGTAATGTTGGGCGGGCAATGAGCATTACCGATAACGCCACCGGCGGCGTCAACGAGCCGGAAGAATTTTCTCAACAGTCGGAATCTCAGGACAACGCGCAAGGTGTGGCAGCAGAGGCTGCGAAGAACACCGGGGCTGCGCAAGCTTCTGAGGGCGCCGGCGCCGAATCCCAGGATTCGGCCAAAGACAACTCCCAGGGGTTTGACGGCCTAGGCCTGCCAAGCGAAGTGCTTGACGCCGTGGCCAGCGTTGGTTTCACCACCCCTTCGCCAATCCAAGCGGAAACCATCCCGATCTTGATGGAAGGCCGCGACGTGGTCGGCCTCGCCCAGACCGGTACCGGCAAGACGGCGGCCTTCGCGCTGCCGATCCTCGCCCGCATCGACGAGCAGGCCCGCCACCCGCAGGCCCTCGTGCTCGCGCCGACGCGCGAGCTGGCCCTGCAGGTTGCCGATTCCTTCCAGTCCTTCGCGGATCACCTGGGCAACATCGAGGTCCTGCCGATCTACGGCGGTCAGGCCTACGGCATCCAGCTGTCCGGCCTGCGCCGCGGCGCCCAGATCATCGTCGGCACCCCGGGCCGTGTCATCGACCACCTGGAGAAGGGCTCGCTGGACCTGTCCCAGCTGCGCTTCCTGGTCCTCGACGAGGCCGACGAGATGCTGAACATGGGCTTCCAGGAAGACGTCGAGCGCATCCTGGAAGACACCCCGGACAACAAACAGGTCGCGCTGTTCTCGGCCACCATGCCCAACAGCATCCGCCGCCTGTCCAAGCAGTACCTGGATAACCCGGCCGAGGTGACCGTCAAGTCCGAGCGCCGCACCAACGACAACATCAAGCAGCGCTTCCTGCTGACCCCGCACCGCGCGAAGATGGACGCGTTCACCCGGATCCTCGAGGTCACGGACTACGACGCCATCATCGTCTTCTGCCGGACCAAGCACGAGACCGAAGAGGTCGCCGAAAAGCTGTCCGATGCCGGCTATTCCGCCGCCGCCATCAACGGCGACATCGCGCAGAACCAGCGCGAGCGCACCGTGGATCAGCTCAAGGACGGCCGCCTGGACATCCTGGTGGCTACCGACGTGGCCGCCCGCGGCCTGGACGTCGAGCGCATCACCCACGTGGTCAACTACGACATCCCGAACGACACCGAGTCTTACGTGCACCGCATCGGCCGCACCGGCCGTGCCGGCCGCACCGGCGAGGCCATCCTGTTCGTCACCCCGCGCGAGCGGCGCATGCTGCGCTCCATCGAGCGGGTGACCAACGCCCGCCTGGAGGAGATGGAGCTGCCGACCGTCGACGAGGTCAACGTCAAGCGCAAGGAGAAGTTCGCGCAGTCCATCACGGAGACCCTGGGCGACAAGCAGATGGAGCTCTTCCGCGGCCTGGTCCGCAAGTACTCCGAGGTCAACAACGTCGGCATGGACGACATCGCCGCTTCCCTGGCCGTGCAGCTGCAGGCCGGCTCCGACTTCCTGATGAAGGAACAGCCGGTGAGCAAGAAGGACAAGCGCGACAAGGAGCGCTTCCGCCGCGACGATCGTGGCGACCGCGGCGACAAGCGCGGCGGCCGCTTTAGGGATCGCGACCGGGACCGCGACCGCGGGCCGAAGCGCCCGGACGGCGACTTCGAGACCTACCGCCTGGACGTCGGCAAGCGCCAGAACGTCCGCCCGGGTGCCATCGTGGGCGCCATCGCCAACGAGGGCGGCCTGTCGTCGAAGGACTTCGGCCGTATCACCATCGCGGTGGGCCACACCTTGGTCGACCTGCCGAAGAACTTGGACCCGGCCGTGCTGGATCGGTTGAAGGACACCCGTATTTCCGGGCAGCTCATCAACATCCAGAAGGACACTGGGCGCCCGCCGCGCCGCGGCTTCCACCGCGACGATAACCGCGACAACCGCGATAACCGCGGGGGCCGCCGCCGCGAGGGTGGCCGCCGGGGCGACAAGGGCGGTCGCGGCCGCTGGCGCGACTAGTGCGCTGACCGGCCCTAAGCCAGCTAAGGAACCACAGGAAACCTGGCGCAGTCTATAAAGGCATGCGCCAACGCTTCCTGTGGTTTCTTTGTCTGTGCACCCTGCTCTATCTCTGCGGGCAGGTGGCCCCTTACCTACAGCCGGAGGAAGACGACGGTCTCCCAGAACTGGGCGCCAGCCTGGAGCGGGTGGAGCCGGTCGAGCAGCGCCAGCGCGTGCTGGGCTACGAGCGCGAGGCCTTCGGCGCCGGGTGGGGCCCGGCCCCAAGCTCGGCGTGCACCACCCGGGAGGTCGCCATTATGGAACAGGCCATGCAGCTGCGCCGCAGCGGGGCGTGCGGGATTAGCCGCGGCAGCCTCTACGACCCCTACGCCGGGGAGGAGGTGCCCCTGCGCCGCGGCGACGTCCCGGTGGAGGTAGACCACGTCTTCCCGCTCTCTGCCGCGTGGGATCTGGGCGCGCACAGCTGGTCGGCGCAGCGGCGGCAGGATTTCGCTAATGATCCGCTCAACCTGGTGGTGACCCGGGACGAGGTCAACCGCGACAAGTCCGACGACCTGCCGGCCCGGTGGCTGCCGCCGGCGGTGGGGCAGCGTTGCTGGTACGTGCGGCGGCTGGCGGCCGTCGCCGCGAAATACGGCCTGCCCCTGCCGCGGCGGGACGTAAAGGTCATGCGGGCGCAGTGCCGGTTGATCATTTGACCCGAATTAACGATAGGGTTAACTGCGGAAGCCGTGTCCCATGCACGGTGATTTTCCTATGAGCGGCGCTTTTACTTAGCCGTCGCAAAAACCCGTGAGAAAGGTTCTGGAGCAACTTTTATGACTTCTTTGTTCATCGCCGCGCACGTGATTGCCGCGATTTTGCTGTTGGGCCCGGTCACCGTGGCGACGTCGCAGTTCGGCCCGCAGATGCTGAAGGCCGCCGAGGGCGACGACAAGGCGCTTGGCGCCACGCGTACCCTGCACAACATCACTAATTCCTACGGCTATATCTCCGCGATCGTGCCGATTTTGGGTATCGCCGTCTTCCTGATGGATATGTCCACCTACGGCACCCAGGGGCAGTTCCACGCGTCCATCCTGCTGGCGATTATCGCCTGGGCGCTGCTGTTCTTCCTCATCATCCCGCGCCAGAAGAAGGCCATGGCCGCCCTAGCCGGTGAGGGCACCACCGATTTCGCCAAGGACAAGAAGCAGCTGGCCATGTTCAGCGGCATCTTCAACCTGCTGTGGGTTGTTATCGCCATCCTGATGTTCCTGTAGACGCCACGGGGCATCGGCAAGCAAAAACCCGCCTCCCGGACCGCGCAAGAACGCGGCGGGGAAGGCGGGATTTTTCTTATCTTAGGAGGGCGCCGTGCGGGCTAGGCGGAACTAGTCCTTGACCTGCTTGGCAGCGTCCTCGAAGGCCATCTCGTCGTCCTTGGAGACGATCTTGACCAGGTCCTCGACCTGGGCGAACTCGTCCTGGACCTCCTTGGGCGGCTGCTTGGTCGCCAGGGAGACCACGACGGTCACGAGGAGCGAGAGGGCGAAGCCCGGGACGATCTCGTAGATGGTCTCGGTCAGCGCCGGGACGTTGCCCCAGATGATGGTGGTCAGTGCACCGACAATCATGCCGGCGATGGCGCCGGTGGAGTTGAGTCGCTTCCAGTACAGGGACAGCAGGACCAGCGGGCCGAAGGCGGCACCGAAGCCGGCCCAGGCGAAGCCGACCAGACCCAGGATGGAATCCGACGGGTTGATGGCCAGCAGGGCGGCCACGACGGCCACGGCCACGACCGCGGTACGCGACAGGTTGATGAGCAGATCCTCGGAGAGGTTCTTCTTGGAGAAGATCTTCCACAGGTCCTCGATGAGCGAGCTGGCCACGACCAGCAGCTGGGAGGACATGGTGGACATGATGGCGGCCAGAACCGCGGTCAGCACCAGGCCGGCCGGCAGCGGGTGGAACATGACCTGCGCCATGTCCAGGAAGACGGTCTCGTAGTTCTCCTGGTCCGTGATGGAGTAGTCGTTCTGGGTGAAAAAGACCGTGGCGGACAGTGCCACGAAGATGGCGCCGAGCACGGACAGGCCCATCCAGGTCACCCCGTAGAAACGGCCCTGGCGGGCATCGGAGGGCTTGCGCAGTGCCATGAAGCGCACGATGACGTGCGGCTGACCGAAGTAGCCCAGGCCCCAGGCGATATTGCCGATAACCACGCCGGCGGTCACGCCGGAGACGAGGGAGAAGTAGTTCGGGTTCTCCAGCACGCCGTTGGTGGCGTAGGGGTTCTCTGCGGCGAAGGAGAAGATGTCCGACGGGTTATCCAGGGAGATGATGGCCATGACCGGCACGATGATGAGCGAGCAGAACATCAGCAGGCCCTGGACGACGTCCGTGTAGGACACGGCGAGGAAGCCGCCGACGAAGGTGTAGGCGACGGTGACCGCGGCGATGATCAGCATGCCGGTCAGGTAGTCGCCGCCGAAGGTGGACTCGAAATAGCGGCCGCCGGAGACCATGCCGGAGGAGACGTAGAAGGTGAAGAAGAAGATGATGACCAGCGCGGCGATAATCCGCAGCAGGCGGGACTTGTCGCGCAGGCGGTTTTCGAAGAAGGACGGGATGGTGATGGAGTTCCCGGCCACCTCCGAGTAGGCGCGCAGACGCGGGGCAACCCACTTCCAGTTAGCCCAGGCGCCGCAGGTCAGGCCGATGGCGATCCAGACCTCGGACATGCCGGTCAGGAAGAGGGCGCCGGGCAGGCCCATGAGCAGCCAGCCGGACATATCAGAGGCGCCCGCAGACAGGGCCGCTACGAAGGGGTGCAGCCCACGGCCGCCCAGAACGTAGTCGTCGTATTGATCGGTTTGCTTGTAGCTCCAGTAACCGATGGCGAGCATCGCGAACAGATAAATAATGATCGCGATGACATACCAGGTTGAGGTATCCACGAAGGCTCCTTGCAGTAATTGATGTGTAAAAACAGTGCGCCGCCCGGGCGCGATAAAGCTCAAGCGGCCCAGGGGCGGGAAATAACGGTTGCCTACAGAGTCTTTTCCCAGGTGGTGCCGTGGGAATATGACCTGCGGAACATAACAAGGGTAACGAGACTCACAGAACTGCCCAAGCTATGAAACACGGCGTCACAGGTGCGTGGCAGGCTTTTGTGAAGCAATGAGGAGGTTCACCACTGTTTATAACGAGACGGTAACAATCCCAGGTGACAGGCGTTCCGGCGTCGTTTGCGCGAAAAAGCGCCGTTTCCTCCCCTCAAAGGAGGGTAGGCATCCACGCTGGCCAGCGGCCTAGGCGGCCGGCCGGCAGGGTCGGACGGGTCGGGGAGAGCAATCTTTGACGCAGGCAGAAAAAGTCGCGTGTCGGCCATCGGTGTTAGACTATTCGGCATGTCTGGATACCTTCTGCACGGCCTCTGGCTGCCTGTGTCTGGGTTTAGCCTGTGGGTCGAACAGGTGGAGGGGCACAAGATTGTCACGCCCGCCTCCGTGCCGGAAGGGACCTTTCCAGAAGCGGTCGAGAGCCTGCTTGCCAAGAAGTCTTTCCGCAACCGGGCCCGTGTCTCCCTGCGCACGCCGAAGGGCAAGGACGTCTCGCTCATGGCGCCGATGGCTATGTTCGGCCCGCAGGACGCCATCGTCGCGCTGTCCCAGCTGTCCTTCCTGGACGAGCGGACCCCGGCGGCCACCGCCGAACAACGCGCCTCCATTGCCCCCGATCTCTATTGGCTCATCCGGACCTACCGCGGGCTGACCAAGTTCGTGCGCGCCGGGCGTGTGACCATCCGCCTGTCCTACCAGGCGGGCGAGTGGTTCCCCATGTGGCAGCTGGCCGCCGGGCTGGGGGAGCGCGGCTGGCTGGCGGAGATGATCGCCGCGGCGCCGGGGATCTTGACCATCAACAACCGATCGCTGTCGGACGATCTCATCGACGAGCTCACCCACTGGATCGCCTTCATGGAGCTCAAAGACCTGCTCCACACGCCGCGGCCGTACCCCTGGCACGATTTCGCGCAGGCCATGCTGACCACCTCGCCCATCAAGCGGGGCCGGGCGCAGCTGCTGCGGGGCCTCAACGAGTGGAAGGATTCGATCGCCTCGGTCGATCTGCAGCTGGTCATCATCGTCGAGGAACCCGGGGAGGAGGAGACCTCTCTGGATCCTTCCCAGGCGGTGTGGCCGGTGCGCCTGCGGGTGCGTTCCGGTACAGACTCGCCGCAGCCCATCCGCGTCGACCAGCTCGACGCCCGTTCGGTGGAGAAGCTGCGCGACTCGCAGCGCCGCGCCATCGGCATCGCCCCGGCGCTCAACCCCAGCTCCTCGCGGCCGGCACCCCGCTGGTACGACAACGCCGGGGACTGGGACGTCTACCTGAGTACGGACGCGCTGGTGCAGTTCATCGGCAGCGACGTCTCCGCGCTCAAGGCCGCCGGCTTCACGGTGATGCTGCCCAAGGCCTGGGCGCAGGCGGAGACCAAGGCCCAGCTGGAGACCCGCGAGGTCACCGACCCGGCCGTGGCGGCCACCAAGTCGCAGGTGGGCCTGGAGAAACTGGTCGAATACGACTGGCATATCTCCGTCGGCGACGTGCAGCTGAGCGAACAGGAAATGGAGGAGCTGGTCAACTCCAAGTCGGGGCTCATCCGCCTGCGCGGCGAGTGGGTCATGGCGGATACGCAGGCGCTTAGCCGTATTACCGACTACATGGATAAGCTCAACCAGACCGCCTACAAGCGCCGGAAGAAGCAGCTGGAGGCGGCCGCCAAAGAAGCCGAGCGCGCCCGGGTGCTGGAGACGCCGGGCTGGGAGCAGCTGGTCGCGGACGTGGAACGCCAGCTGGCCGAGTTCAACCAGGCCGACAAGGACACGGACGAGTTCGGCGAGGTGACCATCGCCGAGCTGCGCCAGCTGGCCCTGGAATCCATGGCCAACGAACCGATCGAGTTCACCGGCTCCAAGTGGTTCAACAGCCTGCTGGGCGGCATGGACACCGTCGCCCCGCAGCGCGTCGCGGTGCCGGATACCGTGCACGCGGAGCTGCGCGAATACCAGCGCCGCGGCGTCGACTGGCTCTACTGGATGTCGCAGAACAACATCGGCGCCGTGCTGGCCGACGACATGGGCCTGGGCAAGACCCTGCAGCTGCTGACCCTGCTGGCCGTGGAAAAGGACAAGGCCGCTGAGGAAGGCAAGGAACTCGGCCCGACGCTGGTGGTCGCGCCGACTTCCGTGGTGGGCAACTGGGCGCGGGAGGCCGCGCGCTTCGTCCCGGATTTCACGGTCTTGGTCCAGCACGGCTCCGGCCGCTTAAAGGACAAGGCGCTGCTGACCGCAGCTGCCGATGCCGACTTGGTCATTACCTCCTACGGCACCGTCGGGCGCGATTTCAAGCAGCTCGGCCTAGCCGAGTGGGACCGCGTCGTGCTGGACGAGGCGCAGGCGATCAAGAACTCCGCGACCCGCAGCTCCCGGGCGGTGCGCTCCCTGCCGTCGCGCCACCGCATTGCGCTGACCGGCACGCCGGTGGAAAACCGCCTGTCGGAGATGCGCTCCATCCTGGACTTCTGCAACCCCGGCATCCTGGGGTCTACCAGCTTCTTCCGCAACCACTTCGCCAAGGCCATCGAGCGGGAGCAGGACCCCACCATGACCGAGCGCCTGCGCCTACTCACCGCGCCGTTTATCATGCGCCGGCTGAAGACGGACCCGAAGATCATCGACGACCTGCCGGAGAAGTCCGAGCAGATCCTCACCGTATCCATGACCGCCGAGCAGGCCTCGCTCTACAAGGCCTTCGTGGACGACGTCCAGGTCCAACTCGAGCAGCGCCAGGGCATGGCCCGCCGCGGGCTGGTGCTCTCCTCGCTGACCCGCATCAAGCAGATCTGCAACCACCCGGCCCACTTCCTGGGCGACGGCTCGCCCGTGACCATTAAGGGCAAGCACCGCTCCGGCAAGGTCGCCGAGCTGATGCGGATCGTCGACGAGTCGATCCAGGCCGGCGAACGCCTGCTGGTGTTTACCCAGTACCGCGCCTTCGGCGATATCTTGCAGCCCTACCTGAGCGAGCAGTTGGGGCGCGATATCCCGTTCCTGCACGGCGGGGTCACCAAGAACAAGCGCGATCAGATGGTCGAGGACTTCCAGGATCCGGACGGACCGCCGGCGATGATCCTGTCGCTGAAGGCCGGCGGCACGGGCCTGAACCTGACCGCCGCCAACGTCGTGGTGCACATGGACCGCTGGTGGAACCCGGCGGTGGAAAACCAGGCCACGGACCGCGCCTTCCGCATCGGCCAGCGCAAAAACGTCCAGGTCTACAAGATGATCACCGCCGGCACCCTGGAGGAGAGCATCCAGGATATCCTGGACGGCAAGACCACCCTGGCCGGCTCCGTCGTCGGCGAGGGCGAAGGCTGGCTCACCGAGCTGGATCCGGAGCAGCTGGCCTCCCTGATGAGCTACCGGGGCAGAGAGTAGGAGGAGTCGGTCATGAGCGTGTCTAAAGACAATGTCATCTACGCGAACTTCGGGACCCGCAAGCGCGTGACCTCCGCGGAGGAGACCAACAAGGTCACCCGCAGCGGGGCTACCGGGCCCGTGTTGTCTCCGGCGGCCCAGCGCGTCTGGTCCGTTATCAGCAAGGCCACCGACGACGGCCGCCTGACCCGCGGGCGCCAGTACGCGCGCGCCGGGCACGTGGTGGGCCTCGACGTGCGCAACGGCGCCATCCACGGCCGGGTCGCCGGCTCCCAAAACGAGCCCTTCACGGTCCTCATTCAGCTGCCGTACCGCTCCAACGACGACCTAGCGCGCATTAATGAGCTGCTGGCGCGCACCCCGAACGCCCTGCGCAACGCCCACGAGGGGCACCTAAGCGAGGAGGTCCTCGACCTGCTTTTTGCCCCCACGGCCGACGACCTGCGGCTGAGCTGCTCCTGTCCGGATTCTACCCCGGTCTGCAAGCACGTGGTGGCGGTGGCCGATCGCCTGGCCAGTCGTATCGACGCCGACGCGTCGGTGGTCTTCGCCTTCCGCGGCCTGAACTTCCTGACCCTGGAACAGGCGGTCCTGGAAGAATCGCAGGCCGCGTCCCAGGACGCCTTGGCTAACGATGCCGGCCTGACCAACGACGAGCGCAACGACCTGTTCTGGAAGGGCCGCCAGCTGCCGGACCTGCCGCGGCCGAAGGTCGCCCCGGCGCTGGAGGATTCCGACCCGGATTTGCTGCGCAAGGCCATGCGGGCGGTCTCGCACACCAACGTGGACTTGCTGCGCTCGATCTCCGATATCGAGGACATGTACCACCACCTGACCACCCGCTAGGGGATTAAACGGGTGTTCGATAATAGCTTCGGGCATGTGTCCGGTGGCTGTGTTAGACATGGGGTATGACTTCAACGACGTTCATCCACACCTCCGACCTGCAGATAGGGATGGAGCGTGGTTTCCTCGGAAGCGACGGCCAGGCCCGCTTTAACGCGGCCCGGCTGGCCAGCATTGACAAATTGGGAAAGCTCGCCGCCGAAGTGGGCGCCGAGTTCATCGTCGTAGCCGGGGACGTCTTCGAACATAACTCCCTGTCGCCGCAGACCACCGGTCGCGCCCGGGAGGCGCTGGCCAACCTGGACGTGCCGGTCTACCTGCTGCCCGGCAACCACGATCCGCTGGTGGCGGACTCGATCTTCTTTCGCACCCAGGCCGAAGGAATCCACGTCATCGCGGACTCGGAGCCCATCCCGGTCGCGGACGGCGTCGAGCTCGTCGGGGCCCCGTACCTGTCGAAGCGTTCCAATTACGATCTGGTCGCGGCCGCCCTCGAGCCCCTAGAGCCTACCGACACCATCCGGGTGGCCGTCGGGCACGGGCAGGTCGAATCTCGCACCTCAGAAGAGGACGCCGAGCTGATCGACCTCGCCCTGGTCGAGGAAAAGATCCGCGCCGGGGCCATCGACTACCTCGCGCTGGGGGATACCCACTCGGCCATGCCCCTGGGCAGCACCGGGGCGGTGTGGTTTTCCGGGGCGCCGGAAACCACCGCCTTCCACGAGGTGGAAAGCGACGCCGGCGAGAACAACTCGGGCAAGGCCCTGGCCGTGACCATCGAGAAGACCGCCGCGGGGCAGGCCTCGGTAACCGTGGAAGAGCACCAGCTGGGCGAGTGGCGCTTCGAGGCCTTGAGCGCCGAGCTGACCACCAGCCAGGACGTGGATCACTTCCTCGAAAGGCTCAAGGCCTACCCGCACAAGGACCGCACCGTCATCAAGTACGGCCTGCAGGGCACCCTGGGCATCCAGGACACTCAGCGCCTGCAGCACGAGTTGGAGGCTCTGGAGCCAGTCTTCGCCGACCTGCGCGAGCGCGCCCGGACCATGGACCTCCACCTCGCCCCCTCGGAGGAGGAGCTCGCGGACCTGGAGTTAAGCGGTTTCGCGGCCGGGGCGCTGGAAGAAATCATCACGGACATGGACGCGGATCCGGTGGCCCGGGACGCGGCGAATTTGTTGTTCCGGCTTTCCTCGCCGGACGCGCGGAAAGGGGCTAATTAATGCGGATTCACTCTCTCGAGCTGCGCAATGTGCGCGCCGTCGAACACCTGAAGCTGGAGGACCTTCCGGATCAGGGCGTGGTGGTCATCCACGGCGACAACGAGGCCGGCAAGTCCACCCTGGTCGAGGCCATCGGCGTGGTCCTCAAGCAGGCGCACAGCTCCCACGCAAAGAACACGGTGGGCGTCCTGCGCCCGGTGGGCAAGGACGCCTCGCCCGAAATCACCCTGGAGGCTACCGTGGGGCCGTACCGCTTCCGGATCTTCAAGCGGTGGTTCAGAAAGCAGGCCGCGGAGCTGACCGTTTTCTCGCCGCGCCCGGAAAACCACACCGGCCGCGCCGCGGATGCTCGCCTCAAGGAAATTCTGGACGAGCACCTCGACGACGACCTCTTAGACGCCCTGTTTCTCAAGCAGGACGACTTGGGCGCGGCGGTCGAAGCCGTCGGCATCTCCTCCCTGCGCAACGCCCTGGAGCAAAGCTCCGGCAGCCAGGCCCTCAGCGAGGGCCACGACTCCGGCCTGATGGACAGGGTGGAAGAAGAATACAAGCGCTATTTCACCGGCAAGAAGGGCGAGCCCACCGGCGAGTACAAGCGCGCGGGCAACGAGTTATCGGCCGCCCAGGACGCGGCGGAGCAGGCGCAGCGGGAGCTCACGGAGCTGGAAGGCTACGTGCGTGACTACGAGCGGGCGGTCGACCGGCGCGAGCAGGCTGCACAGGAGCAAGGCTCCGCCCGAAGCGAGCTCGAGCAACGCACGGCCGAGCTGACCGCGGCCCAGCAAGCGCGCGCGGCCTTCCAGGCCAAGGACAAGGACTTCGTCCAAGCCCAGGAATCCCATCAGCGCGCGGGCGAAGATCTGCGCGGCCGCCAGGAGCTGGTCGAGGACCTCAAACGCAACCAGGAGCAGCTGCAGGCGGCGCGGGAGGATCTCGCCCCGGTCGTACAGCAGGCCGCCGAGGCAGATCAGCGCCTCGAGCAGGTGCGCCAGCGGGCCGCGGAGGCGGCCAAGGTCGTTTCGGACGCGCGGCAGCGGCGCAAGGACGCCGCGGGTGCCCACAAGCTCGTCGTGGATAGAAACCGCTTGGCCAAGCTGGACAGCCTGCTGGGCCGCATCGACGAAGTCTCCGAAAAGCTGGGGGCGGTGCGCCAGGAAATCGCCGCGCGCGAGCACACGGTCACCGAGAAACAGCTGGCGGACATCGACCAGCTGGCCCAAGACGTGCAGCTGCACCAGCGTCTGCAGGAAGCCGCCCAGTCGAAGCTGTTTTTTAGCTCCGCATCCGGCGAGGAGATTACCGTTGACGGGCAGTCCTATGCCCTAGAGGCGGGAGGCGAAGAGCTCGAAGTCCCCGTCGCAGACGGCACCGAACTGGTCATTGGCACGCTGTCGGCCCGGTTCGCCGCCGGCCAGATGGGGGAGAGCGTCCGCTCTGCGCGGGAGGAATACGCCCACGCGAAGCGCCGCTTGGAGGATCTGTTGGAATCTCTCGGCTGCGACGGGGCGGCGGAAGCCCGCGGTCTGCGGGAGGAGCAGGTCGAGCAGGACCAGCGGGCGGAGCGACTGCGCCACGAGTTGGATACGCTCGCCGCCGGCGACGACATCGAGCAACTGCGAGCCGAGCACCGCGCGCTGCAGGAATTTTTCGAAGGCGAACAGACAGAGGAATTGCCCGACGTCGACACCGCCGCCGCCACCCTGGCTGCGGCTGAGGAAGCGGAGGAGCAGGCCCAAACCGAGCAGGAGGAAGCCGCCGCGGCCGTCGCGCGCGAGGAGGAACTCAACCTCTCGGAGAAGTTGCTGCGCAGCCAAGTCAAGGTGGACAGCTTGCAGGAGGCTGTCGAGCGCGCCGAACAATCCCTGGCGCGCGCCCGTGGGCACCGCGGCGACGAGGAACTCGAGCAGGCGGTGGAGGCCGCCCAAGAAAGACTGGCGGCCGCCCAGGCAGCGCGCGCTAAGGCGCAGGCTGAGATGAATGCTGCGGATCCGGAACGCGCGGAGCAACTGCATGCCGGCGCCCAAGCTCACCTGAAGTCGCTCGAGGAGACTTGGTCGCAGGCCGACCGGACCATCGCTACGCTTACCGGCTATATCGAGCGGGACCAGGGCAGCGCCGAGCGCGCGGAGAAGGCCCAGGCCCAGTTCGAGAACGCCCAGGACCGCTTCGATTCGTTGGACCGGCGCGCTAAGGCCGTGAAATACCTGCGCGAGGTGCTCCTACGGCACCGCGAGGAGGCCCGCCGCAAGTACTCGGCGCCGTTCGCCGATCGGCTCAGCCGCCTGGCCCGCCGAGTCTACGGCGGCGACGTCGAATTCCAGCTGAACGAAAAACTCGAAGTCACCCAGCGCACCCAGGACGACGTCACCATTGATTTGGGCGAGCTCTCCGGCGGCGCCCGCGAGCAGCTGGCCATCCTGACGCGGTTCGCCATCGCGGAGCTGGTGGAGGAATCCGCGGGCGGCGGGGATGAGGCCGGGGCCCGGCCGGTGCCGGTGGTCATCGACGACGCGCTGGGCTCGACGGACTCCGAGCGCATCCAGCTGATGTCCACGCTGTTTAGCGAGGTAGGCAAACGCGCCCAGGTCATCGTGTTGACCTGCATGCCGCAGCGCTATTCGCGCGTGCCGGGAAAGCTGGAACTAGATATCGAAGACCTCAAGCGGGCGGACTAGGACAATGGAGCAGGCCGGGCAGCAGGCGGAGGAAGCTGCGCGGCAGTCTGTCTACCACGGCTGGCTCGCCCCGGAAGAACAGCGCCTGTGGGAGCTGATGAACCTGGCCGCCCAGCGCGTCGAGGCGAAGCTGGACCAGGCGCTGGAGTCGTGCGGCTCGCTGACGCGGACCGAGTTCCACCTCTTGGCGGCGCTGGCGCGGGCACCCGGGTATACGCTGCGCTTGAAAGAACTGAGCGAGGCGCTGGACTGGGCGCACCCGCGGGTCTCTAAGCAAATCTCGCGCATGTCGCGGCGCGGCCTGGTCAGCAAATCGACTGACGGTAACGACCGGCGGGCGGTGCGCGCCCGGATAACCGAGGACGGCAAGGAGGAGCTGGGGCGCGCCGTTCCGGCCTATACCGCGCAGCTGCAGCGTACGATTTTCGATCGGCTTGCGCCCGGGGAGGCCGACGTCGTGCGGCGTTTACTGGCGAGCGTAGCCGAGGAAGGGCCGGATGTCTCCGCTGCAGCGGGCTGTTAACTCGGAGGTGGGATAGGGTACGTTGAGTCTATGACTAAGCAAACGCGTTGGCTTGACGATGGCGAGCAGGACCTCTGGCGAATGCTCCTAGACTCCATGCGGAAGATCGACCGGGGCATGGAAGACTCCCTGCTCTACGGCAGCGATCTTTCTCTGGCAGATTTTTCCATCCTGGTCCCGCTCTCCGAGGCCGATGGCGAGGCACTGCGGCTGCGCGATCTGTGCAAGAACCTGGGCTGGGATCGCTCCCGGGCCTCCCACCAGGTCAACCGGATGTCCAAACGCGGCCTGGTCACGAAGGGCAAGTGCGCTGGCGATGCCCGCGGCGTGCTCATCGAGCTCACCGACGAGGGGCGCCGCCGCCTGGAGCGCGCCGCGCCGGCCCACGTGGAATCCGTCCGCCGCCTGGTCTTCGACCACCTGTCGGACGCGGACCGCGCCGCCCTGCGGCGCTTCTGTGAGGGCGTACTCGCCGTCGACAACATCCCCGGCCAACCCGGGTTCGTCCCCGATGCCCGCCTGGGCGAGAAGGTAGAGTAAAGGCCATGATGGGCCAAGAGTTGTTCGAGCAACCGCACAAGCAATACGAGCAGTACCACCTCACCGCCTTCCCGGAAGAATCCGCCGCCTTAGGCGATCCGGAACAATTCCCGGACGGGGAGCCGACCGCCGAGCAGGCCGAGATCATGGAAAAGCTGTTGGAGGCGCACCCCGACGAGGCGCTGACCTTCGACGCGGCGACGGGCCTGTGGATTAGCGGCGCGGAGGCCGACGTCGAGGCGCTGTTTAGCGCGCGCGAGGAATTCGTCGCGGCGCTGGAGGAAGGCGTCGATCCCGAGGCCTAGCCTGGAAGGGTGTAGCACCCGCCGGGCAAAGTCGAAACTAGTACGTGGATACTGCTAAGATAGCGGTGGAATCGGGCCGGTCACGGCCAGTGGAGTCGAAAGGAAGCGAAGTAATGACTTCTCGTTTGGAGCAGGAAAAGCGCGAGGCAGAAGCTCGCGACCGCGGTGACGGCGTTGGCAAGGTCATCCTGGAGTGGATCCCGATGGGCATCATCATGATCGTCGTCATGGGCCTGCTGATGATCGGCATGCTCGCCCTGGAGCCGGGCCCGATGGAGCTTTTCTAATCCCGCATTGGCTTTCTTAAGCTCCCTGACCTAGGTGGTCAGGGAGCTTTTTGCATCTGCGGTGTTAGATTGGGGGATATGAATAATAAGTCAGCAGATGTAGAGATTCGACCCGCGCGCGAAGACGAGCTTCCCGCCGCCATCGAGGTCCTGGCCCACACCTTCGCCCAGGACCGCGCGGTGCGCTCCATCATGGCGCACACGGGCGGCCAGTACAACAACGTGGACTTTGCCCGCGCCATTTATGAAATCCAGGTCTACGGCCACTATTTCCCCAACGGGGAGGTGGACCTGGCCATCGACAACGGCGAAATCGTCGGCGTGGGCCTGTGGGCGCGTCCCAATAAGCAGATGTCGACGCCCAAGTTCATGGCGCTGCTGCCGAAGTACATCAACCTCTTCCGCCGCGCGGTGCCTTTCGTAGCCCGGCGGGAGGCGCGCACCGCCAGCGCCCACCCGGGGTTTGCCCACTGGTACCTCTTCGCCATCGCGGTGAGCTCCAGCGTCCAGGGCAAGGGGATTGGCTCCACGATGCTCAAGCACGGCCTGCGCCGCGCCGGCGATGCCCCGGTCTACCTGGAGGCCTCCACGCCGAAGTCCGCGGCGCTGTACCGCTCCCTGGGCTTCGTGGAGCTCGGCCCGATCGAGGTCGCCGGCGACAAGCTGGCCGACCCGCCGGAGGTCGCCATGTGGCGGCCGACCCCGCGGGAGGATGATTAGTCGCAGTACAAAGGGCCCGCACCCAGAACTTTGTCTGGGTGCGGGCCCTTGTTTTGTGGTGTCCCCGACAGGGATCGAACCTGCGACCTTCGGTACCGGAAACCGATGCTCTAATCCGCTGAGCTACGGAGACATTTTCACCATTGCCGCTCGTTGGAACGACAATGATGAAATTCTAACCCATCGGGCTAGTCAGTGTTAAATCAGCCCCGGCGCTTCGTTAACGTCGCTGGTCCCGGTGCGCAGATAGTCCACCACGATCTCGTCGACAGCCGCGTTGCCGGAGGCGACGTGGCCGTGGCCCGGGCCGTGGACGGTCACGACGTGGGAGCCCATCTGGCCGGCCATATCGCCGTGGAACTGGTACGGGGTCTGCGGGTCGCCGGTGGCGTTGATCTGCAGCGGGCGGTGCTCCAGCCCCGCGCCGTTTAGCGCCGGGACGGTGGTCACCGGCCCGCGGCCGCTGCAGGCGATGCCGGAGCCGTACAGGGAGCTAGCCATCGTGAAAGGGTCCTGGGTGACGAATGCCGACCACGCGTAGGACGGGACCAGGCCCGGGTTGGCCCGGAAGGAGTTCTCGTTGCACAGGACGAGGTTCTGCATGGACTGGGCCTGGGTTTGCGCCTCGAGCGCCTTGCGGGCCTGCTCCGGATCCTGGGGCCCGCCCAGGTCCTCGATGCCGGCGATGTGCTTAGCCAGCGCCTCCCAGCTGACGGCCGAAGGCACGAGTAGGCGGGTGAGCATCAGGGTATTCGAGTTGATCTGGGAGGCCTGCGGGTTGCGGATCTTGTCACCCAGGAACTCGGCCTGGACGCGCAGCTCACCGGTCGCGGTCATGATGTTGGCCGCCGGTTGGCTGGAAAACTCCAGCCCCGGGGGCAGGTCGCCGATCTTGGCGTTCGGCGGCAGCACCGTCGGGCGCACGCCGGCCTCGCGGGCTACCTTGCGCGACCACGCTTCGTAGGCCTTCAGGGGAGTGGTGCCCAGGTGGTAGGTGGCATCGTTAGCCGCGACGTAGTCGAAGAAATCGTGCAGCGCGTTCTCGTAGCCGGCCTGCTGGTCGGCCAGGGTGCCGTTCCACGCGCGGGCGGGGCTCATGGCCGAGTCCAGCACTACCTTGTCGGTGTGCTCGGGATAGAAGGTGGCGTAGGTAGAGCCCAGCAGGGTGCCGTAGCTTAGCCCCATGATGGAAATCCGGTCCTCACCCAGGGCCTGGCGCACCATCTCCCAGTCGCGGGCGGTGTTCTCGGTGGTCAGGGAGTTGGTGTAGCCGGGCGTGGACTTCTCGCAAGAATTGCGGATATAGGCGCCGGCGCGGGTGGCGGCGTCGAGGTCGCTGCCGCCCGGCTGGGTGCACTCCACCGGGGTGGAACCCGGCAGGCCGCGCGGCTGGACCGCCACGCGGTCCCACTCGTTGGTAATTCCCTCGGGCCAGGCGAACTGCTCGCTGCCGAAGTAGGAGTAGCCGTCCCCACCCGGGCCGCCCGGGTTGCCGAAGAGCACGCCGCGCTTGGCCTGCGGGTTGGCGGCCGGCACGCGCAGGAAGCCGACGCTGATGGTGCCGGCTGACGGGTTGTCGTAGTACGTGGGGACATCGATACGGCCGCACTCGGCGTTGTCCTCGGTGACCTGCTCGGGGCAGTCCTCCCACTGGATCTGCGGGGCGGCGTTCTGGGCTTCTTGGGCTACCGCCGGGCCGACGGCGAGGCTGCAAGCCACCCCGAGCGCTGCCAGGATGGAAGCAGCGGCCCGGGCCGGGCGTTTCTGAGAAGGTCGTAGCACCTGATTCTCCTAGGAACTGAGTCAGTAAAGAAATTGAAAATAACGGAAACCGTAGGGTTTGAGTGTTTTTACATTATCGCCGTTGCCCCCGGCCTGCATCCTTCCCCAATAAAAAGGGGGCCGGCGGGTGCCCTAGGTCGCCACAACTGACAACTCTGGCACCGCCGGCCCCACGGGGCGGGACAGCGCTACTTCACGATGACGACGATCAGGTCGCGCGGCCCGTGCACGCCCTCCACGCGGGAGAGCTCGATATCGGAGGTCGCCGACGGGCCCGAAATCCAGGTCGCCGGGTGCTCCGGGTTCATGAGGGAGACCATCTCCGGCACGCCGTAGACAATGTTTTCCTGGCGGACGATGCACACGTGGCGGTCCGGGACCAAGGTCAGCGCGCGGCGGCCGTTGGTCTCACCGGCCTCCAGCGAGATCGTGCCGGTCTGGGCAGCCGTAACGTGGGATTCCGTCACGACGGCGTCGACCTCGTTGAGGGTGCGCGGGTCCACGTCGTTGGAATCCGGCTTGGCCTCCCCGTCGAACTCGGCGAAAAGCGCGGTATCCATGCCCGGGGCGTAGCGGATATCGTGGCAGTCCTTATCCGCCAGAATCTTGGCCAGGGTGGCCGGCAGCTCGGCGGCGTCGGTGACGTGTACGTCGGCCTTGTAGTCCACCAGGCGGTCGACCAGCAGGTCGCGCAGCTCGTCCGGGGCGACCTGGCGGTCGCGCTGGTAGTCGCGCGGGACGTCCACGTGGTCGGCCAGGCCCGCGGACTTCTGGGCGGAGCGGATGCGCGACAGGATTTCCTTCTTGGCCGCGCGGGATTGTTCAGCGGTACGGGTCATGACTTAGTTCTCCTTCTCAGTGCCCTGGTCCGGGGACTGGACAGCGGCGGCGGGCAGGCCTTCCTCGCGGGCCTGGGCCAGTAGGTCATGGGCCTCATCGGATTCGAACCACTGGCGGAAGGACTTCTTCGGCGGCACTGCGGTGTCGCGGCCTTCCGACCAACCCGACATGAACAGCGGCAGGCTGTCGATGGTGCCGTTGAAGCCGCCGAGCACGCGGCCGAAGGCGACCAGGCGGGTCAGCGTGTTCCAGACCTTCGGCTTGGCCCAGACGAACTCCACCAGGTCGAAGAGCTTGGACTCGACCGGCGGGGTGGCGTGGGTGACCTTCTGGTAACGGTTTTCCAGAATGACCTGGGACAGCGGGATCTTGACCGGGCAGACCTCGTCGCAGCGCCCGCACAGGGAGCAGGCGTAGGGCAGAGAAGCCGACGGGTCGTGGTGATCCTTCATACCGGTCAGCTGCGGGGTCAGCGAGATGCCGATCGGGCCCGGGTAGACCGAGCCGTAGGCGTGGCCGCCGGCGCGCTCGTAGACCGGGCAGACGTTCAGGCAGGCCGAGCAGCGGATGCACTTGAGCGCCTGGGAACCGACCGGGTTCGACAGGGCGGCGGTGCGGCCGTTGTCCAGCAGGACCAGGTGGAAGTTCTGCGGGCCGTCGCCCTCGGTCACGCCCGTCCACATCGAGGTGTACGGGTTCATGCGCTCGGCGGTGGAGGAGCGCGGCAGCAGCTGCAGGAAGACCTCGAGGTCCTGGAAGCTCGGCACGAGCTTCTCGATACCCATGACCGTAATCAGGGTCTCCGGCAGGGTCACGCACATGCGGCCGTTGCCCTCGGACTCGACGATGTTGATAACGCCGTTTTCGGCCACGCCGAAGTTGGCGCCGGAGATAGCCACCTTGGCCTTCATGAACTGCTCGCGCAGGAACTTACGGGAGGCCTCGGCCAGCTCCGGCGGGTTGGCCGGCAGGGACTCGTCCGTGTTCGGCATCTGCCGGACGAAGATGTCGCGGATCTCGGCGCGGTTGCGGTGAATGGCCGGGACCAGGATGTGGGAGGGCTTGTCCTCGCCCAGCTGGACGATGAGCTCGGCCAGGTCGGTCTCGCGGGCGCTGATGCCGGCCTCTTCGAGGTGCTCGTTCAGGCCGATCTCCTGGGTGGCCATGGACTTGACCTTGACCACGTCGGTCTCACCCGTGTCCTGGATGAGCTGCGTGATGATCTCGTTGGCTTCCTTGGCGTCGCGGGCCCAGTGGACGATGCCGCCGCGGGCAGTCACTGCCTCTTCGAACTGCTCCAGCAGCTCCGGCATGCGGGCGGCCACGTCCTCCTTCAGCGCGGAACCGGCCGAACGCAGCTCCTCCCAGTCCGGGGTTTCTTCCACGGCGTGGGCGCGCTTGTTGCGGATGGTGGTGGTGGCGTGCTCCAGGTTGCGGCGCTGGGTGGCGTTGTTCAGGCCGTCGTGGGCGGCGGCGACGAAGCCGCGGTCGCCGCGCAGGTTGCCGTAGTTTTCGGGGGCACGGGGCGGGGTAGTGTCGGTGAAAACAGCCATTAGAGCATCTTCTCCTTCGAGTAAGCTGCGGACTTCGGCGTCCACGGGTGTTCCTTGGTCGAGGCGAGGATTTCTGCCATGTGGACGGCGCGGATGCCGGCCTGCTGGCGCGAGAGGGCGCCGGCGATGTTCATCAGGCAGGAGGAGTCGCCGCCGGTGACGTACTCGGCGCGGGTGTCCTTAATGTGGCGGGTCTTGTCCGTGACCATGGCCTGGGAGACCTCGGGGTTCTTCAGCGAGAAGGTACCGCCGAAGCCGCAGCACTCCTCGGCGTTTTCGAGCGGGACCAGCTCCATGCCCTCGACGTTCTTCAGCAGCTGGTACGGGCGATCCGCCAGCTTCAGAAAGCGCAGGCCGTGGCAGGAGGAGTGGTAGGTCACGCGGTGCGGGAAGAAGGCACCCAGCTGGGTGGTCTGCGCGATGTCGACGAGGAACTCCGGCAGGTCGTAAGTCTTGTCGGCGGCCTTCTTGGCGCCGTCGACATCCGCCTTGTTACCGAAGCGGTCGGCAATCTTGACGTGCTGCTCGCGCACGGCGCCGACGCAGGAGCCGGAGGCGGAGACCACGTAGTCGATGGAAGGATCCGCGAAGGCATCCGCGTAGGTGCGGATCATGCCCAGCGTTTCTTCCTGGTAACCGGTGTTGACGTGCATCTGCCCGCAGCAGGTCTGTTCCTCGGGGAAGACCACCTCGTGGCCCAAGCGGGAAAGGATGAGGGCAGTGGCTTTGTGAGCGTCCGGGAAAAGGGCGTCGCCAATGCAGGTGGAAAACAATGCTATTCGCATCGATCAGGCTCCTTGGTTTAGCGGGATCTTAAGAAGACTCTCGGGAAATGAGGCTTCTAGAAAATTCACGGGGTTATGAAGTAAATATTAGCGCGAATCCCGTATTTAATCACCCCTAAAAATGACGATGACCTGCGGATGTTTCGAAACATTAATGTTGCGAAAATGGTCCGCAGGTCATGCGCCTGCCCCGCGCATTTTGCGCGGGATTCCGGCCCCGGACGGATTGGGGGTAGCCGGGGTTATCAGGGTCGTGTAAGGAAAGCCTTAGGGAACTAGGCGTGGGGGCTGGTTAGGGCACCAGGAACCCGAGCACGTTGGTCATCAGGAAGACGATGACACACACGACGGCCAGGAAGGCCAGCGAGTAGCCGACGACGTTCTTGAGGATGACGGACTCCTTGCCCTCCATCTGCACGGCGGTGGCGGCAATCGCCAGCGACTGCGGGGAGATCATCTTGCCGACCACGCCACCGGAGGTGTTGGCGGCCAGCATCAGATCCGGGTTGACGTGGATGCGCTCGGCGGCGGCGACCTGCAGGTTGGCGAACAGCGCGTTGGCCGAGGTGTCGGAGCCGGTCACGGCGGTACCGATCCAGCCGAGCACCGGGGCGAACAGCGCGAAGATGCCGCCGGCCGAGGAGACGAACTCACCAATGGCGATGGTCTGGCCCGAGTAGTTCATGGTGTAGGCCAGCGCCAGGACCAGGATGATGGTCAGGGCGGAGAACTTCATGCGGGAAACGACGTCGCCGAAGGCGGTCACCGGCTGGCCGAAGCTTAGCTTGTAGCGGCCGTTCTCGTTGAAGAAGTGGTAGATGATCGTGACGATGATGCCGGAAATCAGCAGCAGCGTACCGGGGTTGCCGAAGACGTTGAAGCTGAAGCTGGTGTCCATGATGTTGCCGGTCGCGTCCACGATCGTGCCGTCCAGGAAGGGCCAGCCGGTCTTGATGACCCAGAAGCCGAACAGGGCCGGGACGGTGGTTGCCACGGCGAAGACCGCGGTGACCACGGCGTAGGGCAGCAGGGCCATCCAAATGCGGCGGCCGGTCAGATCGCTAGTGCCGTCCTGGGCCGGCAGCTCCATGCGCTCGCGCAGGGCGGCCACGCCCTTGGGCTTCCAGACGCGCAGGAAGGCGAAAGCGCAACCCAGGGAGACGATGCAGGCGATGACGTTGGTCAGCTGGTAGGCGAAGAAGGTCGCGGCGAGCCACTGGGCCGCGGCGAAGGAAATGCCAATGACGGCGGCCGCCGGGGCGGTCTCCTTCACGCCGCGCATCCCGTCCAGGATGAAGGCGATGAGGAAGGGCACGATGGCGGCGATGACCAGCACCTGCAGCGAGATCAGCGCGGCGATGTCGTGGGTTTGCTCCAGGGTACGGCCGCCGACCTCGCCGGCGGTGGTCACCGGGATGCCCACGGCGCCGAAGGCCACGGGGGCGGTGTTGGCGATGAGGACCACGGTCGCAGCCCGCAGCGGCTTGACGCCCAGGGCCATGATCATGGTGGCGGTAATGGCCACGGGGGCGCCGAAGCCGGCCAGGGCCTCCAGCAGGCCGCCGAAGCAGAAGGCGATCAGGATGGCCTGGATGCGGATATCGCCGTCGCCGAGCAGGTCGAAGGTCTTGCGCAGATCCTCAAACCGGCCGGAAGCCACGGTGATTTCGTAGAACCAAATAGCGGTAAGGATGACCCAGACGATGGGCAGCAGGCCGAAGAGCCCACCGCGGACCGCAGAAGACAGGGCCATGTCGATGGGCATCGCGAAGCCCACGATGGCAATCACTAGGGAAGTGAGCAGGGCGACCGCGCCGGAGGTGTGGGCACGGGCCTTGAAGCCCAACAACATAATGAAAAAGGCGATGAGCGGCAGGGTGGCCACGAGCGCGGTGAGCCCGAGGCTGTCCCCGATCGCTGAGGTATTGATCTCAAACAAGATGCGTCCTCGAATTCTCCAGATAGGGAGGCCCCGACTATTCGGGGCGCAGCAGGTAGTACACGGTGCTCATTGTGGTTAGTCGGGGAAGAACCGGCTTAGAAACTCACACTGAGTTAAGAAAAGCATAGCGCGGACCTGTGTGTTATCAGACCATTTCGGTCCCCGTATGGGGTATCTCATGCACTACCGGGGTTAGTGCGGTAGTCAAAGGGGATATTCGATAGAGTTTAGGGTTATGACTCCGGCAGAACTGGCACAACTGATTAAGGACACCGCCACCAACGTGTTGGCGGAGCACGACCTGGACACCTCCGTTATCCCCGAAACCGTGACCGTGGAGCGCCCGCGCAACCCGGAACACGGCGATTACGCGACCAACTTGGCCCTGCAGGTCGCCAAGAAGGCGGGCACCCAGCCGCGCGAGCTGGCCACCTGGCTGGCCGCCGCGTTGGACGAGCAGGACGCGATCGCAGAGACCGACGTCGCCGGCCCGGGCTTTTTGAATATCCGCCTGGCCGCCGCCGCCCAGGGCGACGTGGTCGGCAAGATCCGCGAAGCCGGCTCCGACTTCGGCAAGAACACCACCTTTGCCGGGGAGAAGATCAACCTGGAGTTCGTCTCCGCGAACCCGACCGGGCCCATCCACCTCGGGGGCACCCGGTGGGCCGCCGTCGGCGACTCCTTGGGCCGCGTGCTGGAAGCCAGCGGCGCGGAGGTTACCCGCGAGTACTACTTCAACGACCACGGCGGCCAGATCGACCGCTTCGCCCGCTCCCTGGTGGCGGCCGCCCAGGGCGAGCCCACCCCGGAGGACGGCTACGGCGGGGCCTATATCCAGGACATCGCCAGCGCCGTGCTGGAGAAGAACCCGTCGGCCCTGGACGGCACCCCGGAACAGGTCCAGGAGGCCTTCCGTGCCGACGGCGTGGACATGATGTTCGCCCAGATTAAGCAGTCGCTGCACGAGTTCGGCGTGGACTTCGACGTCTACTTCCACGAGAACTCGCTGTTCGAGTCCGGCGCGGTCGAGCGCGCACTGGACCAGCTCAAGGCCCAGGGCGAGCTCTACGAGGCGGACAACGCCTGGTGGCTGAAATCCACCGACTACGGCGACTCCAAGGACCGCGTGGTCGTCAAGTCCGACGGCAACGCCGCCTACATCGCCGGCGACATCGCCTACGTCGCGGACAAGTTCGACCGCGGCCACACCCTGAACATCTACATGCTCGGCGCCGATCACCACGGCTACGTGCCGCGCCTGAAGGCCGCCGCGGCCGCCCTGGGCTACGACGCCGGCGCGGTCGAGGTGCTCATCGGCCAGATGGTCAACCTGCTGCGCGACGGCAAGCCGGTGCGCATGTCCAAGCGCGCGGGCACCGTCATCACGATGGAGGACCTGGTGGCCGCCATCGGCGTGGACGCGGCCCGCTACTCGCTGGTGCGCTCGTCCGTGGACCAGTCCATCGACATCGACCTGGGCCTGTGGCAGTCCCAGTCCTCCGATAACCCCGTCTACTACGTCCAGTACGGGCACGCCCGCCTGTGCTCCCTGGCGCGCAAGGCGCAGGAGGCAGGGGTCACCGCCGACGGCGCGGACCTGTCCCTTCTGACCCACGACCGCGAGGGCGACCTCATCCGTACTCTGGGCGAGTTCCCGGCCGTGGTGGCCGAGGCCGCGGAGCTGCGCGAGCCGCACCGCATCGCCCGCTACGCCGAGGAGCTGGCCGCCAGCTTCCACCGCTTCTACGACCAGTGCCAGGTCCTGCCCAAGGCCGGTGAGGAGGCCCAGCCGGTGCACTCGGCCCGCTTCGCGCTTGCCGATGCCGCCCGCACCACCCTGGCCAACGCGCTGACCATGGTGGGCGTGACCGCCCCGGAGCGGATGTAATGGCCGATTTCAACGATCTGCCGGCGCATGTCTGGCCCCGCAACGCCCAGCGCGAGGAAGACGGCGTGGTCACCGTCGCCGGGGTCCCCGTGCCCGACCTAGTGGAAGAGTACGGCTCGCCGCTCTATGTCTTCGACGAGGACGACTTCCGCTCCCGCTGCCGCGACATGGCCGCCGCCTTCGGCGGGCCCGCCCACGTGCACTACGCCTCCAAGGCCTTCATCTGCAAAAGGATCGTGCAGTGGGTCAACGAGGAGGGGCTGTGCCTGGACGTGGCCTCCCACAACGAGCTGCTCATTGCGCTAGCCGGCGACTTTCCCGCCGCCCGCATGACTGCCCACGGCAACAACAAGGGCGCGGACTACCTGCGGGACTGCGTCGAGCACGGCGTGGGTCACGTGGTACTCGACAACACCGACGAGCTGGAGATGCTCAACCGGATCGCCGGGGAGTTGGGGCGCGTCCAGAAGGTGATGGTGCGCGTGAAGCCGGGCGTGGACGCCCACACTCACGAGTTCATCGCCACCTCGCACGAGGACCAGAAATTCGGCATCTCGCTGGCCACTGGCGCAGCTTTTGATGCCGCCCGCGCCTGCCTGACCGCCGACAACCTTGAGCTAGTCGGACTGCACTGCCACGTCGGCTCCCAGGTCTTCAACGCTGAGGGCTTTAAGCTGGCCGCCGAGCGCGTCATGGCGCTGTATTCGCACATCCACACTGAGCTCGGCGTCACGCTGTCGGAGCTGGACCTAGGCGGCGGCTTCGGCATCCCGTATATGCCTTACGAGGAGGCCCTCGACGTGAACGCCGTGGCCCACGACCTGCTCACCGCGGTCGGCACGACGGCGGACGCGCTGGGCATCACCCCGCCCTTCGTCCTGGTCGAGCCGGGCCGCGCGCTGGTGGCCGGGTCCGCCATCGCGGTCTATTCCGTGGGCACGGTCAAGGACGTGGAGACGGGCAAGCAGGAGCTGCCGCTGCGGCGCTACCTCTCCGTCGACGGTGGCATGAGCGACAACATCCGCCCGGCCATGTACGGCTCCGAGTACGACCTGCGGGTCATGGGCCGCTACACCGTCGGCGCCGAGGTGCCCTCCCGCGTGGTGGGTTTCCACTGCGAATCCGGCGACATCCTGGTCGACGAGCGGGATCTGCCGGAAGAAATCACCAGCGGCGACATCGTGGCCACCGCCGCCAGCGGCGCCTACCAGTACATGATGTCCTCGCGCTATAACGGCGCGGTGCGGCCCGCGGTGGTCGCCGTGCGCGCCGGCCAGGTCAAGCCCATGCTGCGGCGCGAGACCTTAGCCGATTTGCTCTCGCTAGAGGTCGACTAGTTACCCCCGCTCGGGCGCCGGACTGGCGCCCGGGCGGGATTATTATTCTCCCCGGTGCGGGACATTCGGCCAGCACACGCGCGGTTGTCGGGGGACGGGGGACGGGGGACGGGGGAGGCTTCTCGTAGGGACTCAAAATAGACAGCTCGTTCTGTATGATGGGCCACGTACCTTAAACGACCGCACAGATTGAGGAGAGCTTCGAAGATGGCAGCCACTACGCAGGGAACTATCCGCACGGCTAAGGGTGAGGGAGAGACCGTCGGAATTGCGCTGCTGGGATTCGGCACCGTGGGCGCGGAGGTCTTCCGACTGCTCGGGGAGAACGCCGACGCTTTTGCGCACCGCATCGGCGGCCCGGCCGAGATCCGCGGCGTGGCCGTGTCCAACGTCGGCAAAAAGCCGCGCCCGGGCGTTCCCCAAGAGCTTCTGACTGACGATGCCCGCGCGCTCGTCGCCCGCGACGACATCGACCTGGTCGTGGAGGTCATTGGCGGTATCGATTACCCGCGCGAGCTGGTCCTGGCCGCCCTGCGCGCCGGCAAGTCCGTGGTCACCGCCAACAAGGCGCTGGTGGCCGCCCACGCCGACGAGCTGGCCGAGGCCGCCGACGCCTCCAACGTCGACCTCTATTTCGAGGCCGCCGTCGCCGCCGCTATCCCCGTGGTCGGCATGCTGCGCCGCTCCCTGGCCGGCGACCAGATCGAGCGCATCTCCGGCATCGTCAACGGCACGACCAACTTCATCCTGGACGCGATGGAATCCACCGGCGCTTCCTACGAGGAGGCGCTGGCGGAGGCGACCCGCCTGGGCTACGCCGAGGCCGACCCGACCGCCGACGTCGAGGGCCACGACGCCGCCTCCAAGGCCGCCATCATGGCCTCGCTGGGCTTCCACACCCGCCTCAAGTTCGAGGATGTCCACTGCGAGGGCATCACCAACATCACCGCCGAGGATATCGAGGCCGCCGGCCAGGCCGGCTATTCCATCAAGCTGCTGGCTATCTGCGAGCGGATCACCGATAAGGAAGGTAAGGAAGCCGTGAACGCGCGAGTGCACCCCACCCTCGTGGCGAAGTCGCACCCGCTGGCCTCGGTCAGCGAGTCCTACAACGCCATCTTCGTCGAGGCCGAGGCGGCCGGCTCGCTGATGTTCTACGGCAACGGCGCCGGCGGTAACCCGACCGCCTCCGCGGTGCTGGGCGACGTGGTCGGCGCGGCCCGCAACATCGTCCACGGCGGCCGCGCCCCGGGCGAGAACACCTACGCCAACCTGCCGATCGCCTCCTTCGGCGAGGTGCGCACCCGCTACCACATCGACATGACGGTCAACGACCGGATCGGCGTGCTGGCCGAAATCGCCAACGTCTTCTCCTCCAACGACGTCTCCCTGCGCACCGTGCGACAGGAGGACGGCGACGACGAGGCCCGCCTGGTCATCGTCACGCACTCCGCCCAGGAGCAGCTGCTGGCCGATATCGTGGAAAAGCTCAAGACCCTGCCGGACGTGCTGGCTGTCAACTCGGTCATCCGCCTGGGCAGCTAGGAAAGGGGAGGAAAGCGCGCTCATGAGCACCGAATTGCAAGTCGGGACCAAGGCGATTGTCAAGGTGCCGTCCTCCTCGGCCAACCTAGGCCCGGGCTATGACACCCTGGGTCTGGCCGTCACGCTGTACGACACCGTCGAGATCGAGGTCACCGAGTCCGGCCTCGAGGTAGTCATCTTCGGCGAGGGCGAGGACGACCTGCCGCGCGATGGCTCGCACCTGGTGGTCAAGGCGCTGCGCTCCGGGCTGAACGCCGCCGACGTCGAAGCGCCGGGCCTGCGCGTGGTCTGCACCAACGCCATCCCGCAGTCGCGCGGTCTGGGTTCGTCCGCGGCCGCCGCGGTCGCCGGCGTGGCCGCCGCCAACGGGCTGGCCGGCTTCCCGCTCGATGAGGACCAGGTGGTCCAGTTGTCCTCGGCCTTCGAGGGCCACCCGGACAACGCCGCCGCGTCCGTGCTGGGCCAGATGGTGGTTTCCTGGACGACGGTCCCGGTCGACGGGCGTTCCCTGCCCGAGTACCGCGCGCGCTGCCTGCCGGTGCACCCGGATATCCGCGCCACCGCGCTGGTGCCGGACTTCCACGCCTCCACCCAGGCCGTGCGGCGCGTGCTGCCCTCGCACGTCACGCACAGCGATGCCGCCTTCAACGTCTCCCGCACCGCCGTCCAGGTGGCAGCGTTGACCAAGCACCCGGATCTGCTCCTGGAGGGCACGCGCGACCGCCTGCACCAGCCCTACCGAGCTGACGTGCTCCCGGTGACCGCGGAATGGGTCAACCGCCTGCGCAACCGCGGTTTCTCGGCGTATTTGTCCGGTGCGGGCCCGACCATCATGGTCCTGCACACCGAGCCCATCCCGGAGGCCGTGCTCGACGATGCCCGCGCCCAGGGCCTGCGGGTCCTCCCGCTGGAGATCGCCGGGCCCGTGGAGGTCGAGGTGACCCAGGCCTAGTCCTGGGTGATAAAGCAGGTGCCGTCGTCCGTCAACGGGTGCAGCCGCACGGTGGGCTCTCCGTCGGGGGTGGCGGTCATTTCCTGCAGGTAGCCCTCGTGGACCGCGCACAAAAACGGCGTGGGGGCCGCCCCGGCAGACACGAAGGGGCAAGCGTGCAAGCACAGGCCCTGTTTGGTCTGCTCCGGGTCGAAGCCCATCTGGCGGAGCCGGGCCTGGACCTGGCTCAGGGACGCCGGGCCGGTCTGTTCCAGCTTCTTGGCCCACTGGCGCCCGATTTCGCGGGCGCGGGGTGAGTCGTAGTTGGTGAGCTCGGCATCGTCAGCCAGCAGGTCGAGCAGCACCGTGACCAGGCTGACGTATTCGCCGGCGATGGCCTGGTTGTCAGGCACCCGCACCCGGAAGATGAGGGAGGGGCGCCCGCGCCCGTGCGAGTGGGCGCGAGCGGCCGCGACCGCACCCGCGGCCTGTAGCTCGTCGAGGTGCCCGCGGGCGGTGTTGACGTGCATGCCGAGCCTGTCAGCGACCTGAGCCGCGGTGGCGCCGTCGCGGAAGGAATCCACCACGTCGAGTACCGCGCGCTGCTTTGGGGACAGCGCGAGCGCCTCCGGGAAGAGATCCGTCGCGGGGCGGGGCAGGAGGGCAGGGTCGGTCATTCTCATAATTTTAGTACGAGTTCGCGCTGACGTGAACTGCCTTCGGATCCACCTGACAGTAGACCTCTTCGCCCACGGCCGGCGGTTCGGCGTGGGAGACGCGCACCTGGCCGAACGGGCAGTCGAGGGTGACCAGGAAGCTGGTCAGCGAACGCGCCTCCACGGCCGTGATCTTTCCCGGCCAGCAGTTTTCGGCCTCGGCCACCGGATGCGGGCTTAAGTGGGCGTCCTCGGGTGCAAATGTCACGACGACCTCCTGCTGGGGGCGCAGGTGTGTGGTGGTTTCCCCGATGAGCGTGGCCCCGCCGGCGGCCACCCGCGCCGTGCCCGCGTGGACGACGTCGCAGGTGCCCGTGGCCCGGTTGAGGCCGCTAATGCGTGCTACGAACTCCGTCGGCGGCGCGGCGAGCAGCTGGCTGGTCGGCCCGCTGGCCATGGTCTGTCCGGACTCCATGACCACCAGGTGCTCGGCCAGGCGCTGGATGTCCAGCAGGTTGTGGGTGACCATCAGCACGGTGCGGTCGTGGCGGCTGGCGTGGAAGAAGCGGCGCCACCGGGCGGCGGCGGCCACATCGAGGGCGGCCAGAGGTTCGTCCAAAATCAGCACGGACGGGCGGGTGGCCAGCGCACGCACCAGCGCGACCTGGGCGGCTTGCCCGCCCGACAGGGAGGGCACGTCGACGTCCGCCAAGTCGCTCAGGCCCGCCGCCTCCAGCAGCTGGGTGGCCATACTGTGGTCGCGGCTGGCCATGGTGACGGCCTCGACCACGCTCGCCCGCGGCGGCAGGCCCGGCGACTGGGTAACCATGACCACCCGGCGCAGGTGCGGCGGCACGAACTGGCCGGCCGCGTCGTCCACGGTCCGGTCCCCGATAGCGACCCGGCCCCGCAGGCGGCCGGCCACCCGACGCATGAGCGTGGTCTTGCCCGAGCCGTTTTGGCCCACGACGGCGGAGACCAGACCGGCCGGCAGGGTAGTGCCCTCCACCGTGACCGGGGTGGGCTCTGCCGGCGGGCGGGTCAGCTCGCGCAGGCGCTCGGCGTCCATCTCGGTGATGGTGCGGGCGTGCTGGCGGTTCCGGCGCCCGAAGACCGCCGGCAGCCCGGCCAGCGCCAGGCAGACCAAGGCCAGCCCGATGAGGATGGCCGAAAGCGCGTAGGCAGCCTCCGTGTCGACTTCGCGCTCTAGGTAGATGCCCAGGGGCATCGTGCGCGTGACGCCGGGCATCGAGCCCGCGAAGGTCAGCGTCGTGCCGAACTCGCCCAGCGAGCGCGCAAACGCCAGCCCGGCGCCCGTGGCAATCGAGGGGGCGACCAGCGGCAGGGTGACCTTCCACAGCACGCGGCCGGGGCTCATCCCGATGCCGCGGGCCGAGGCCAGGACCTCCCCGTCGATTTGGCGCAGGGCGGAATCCACGGCGACGACCACGAACGGCAGGGAGACAAACATCTGCGCCACCACGACGCCGGGGAAGGCGAAGGCGAAATGCAGGTCCATCGCCTCCAGCCAGGGCCCCAGCAGGCCGCGCCGGCCGATGGCGGCGGTCAGGGCGAGGCCGCCGACGACAGGGGGCATCGCGAGCGGGAGGAAGACCAACAGGCGGGCGGCGAGCCCGCCGCGGCCGAGCTGTTGCATCCAGACCGCCAGGCCGGTGCCCAGGATCATGGTCAAAACGGTCGACTGGGCCGCCGCGGCGAGGGAGACCTTGAGAAGGTCGTGGACCTCGGGGCGGGCCAGGATCTCCCCCATGCGCGCCCAGGGCACGCGCACGGCCAGGGCGATGATGGGGAACAGGATAAACCCCACCGCGATGATCCCGATGAGCCCAAACACCACAGGGGCGGGCGTCCGGGCGGGGCGCGGTGGGGTAGTAGCCGTAGCAGCTGAGGTAGCGGTAGTAGCCACGAAACTCACTTAGTCGGCCGGGGTGAAGCCGTACTCTTCCCAGGTGGCGTCGAAGTCGTCAGCCAGCAGGTCCAGGACTGCCTGGGCGGAGTCCTGCTCGGAGGAGGCGGTGACTACCGCGCCGAGGATCTGGTTGGTGAACTGGTCGGCGCCTTCGATCTTGATGACCTCCACGTCGTCGCCAGCCGCGGCGGCGTCGGTGGAGTAGACCCAGCCGGCGTCGGCCTCGCCGGAGACGACCTTGCCGAGCACGTCAGCAACCTGGTGCTCCTGGGAATCCGGCTGGATGTCGAGGCCCTTGTCCTCGATGATCTGCTGGGAGATGTCACCGCACGGGACCTGCGGGTCGCACAGCACGAAGCGGGTCTCGTCCGTGATGTCCTCGACGGACTTGATGCCGGCCGGGTTGCCCTTCGGCACGACCATGACCATCTCGTTTTCGGCCAGGACCTTGGGATCCTGGACGGTGCCCGCCTCGACGGCGTCGTCCATGGTCTTCTTGGAGGCGGTCAGCAGCAGGTCGCCCGGGGCGCCTTCCTTGAGCTGGGAGACCAGGTCGGAAGAGCCGGCGTTCTGGAACTTCAGCTCGGCCGGCGGGTCGAGCTCGTCGGCGGCGGCCTGCAGGTCGTCGTTGAGCACGCGGGTGGAGGAGGCGGCCAGGACGTTGAGCTCCACGGAGCTCTCGGAGCCGCTGGTGCGATCGGCGTTGCTATCCGATGCCGACTCCGTCGACGGGGCGCAAGCGGCGGCGAACAACGTGGCGGCGGCTGCGCAGCCGGCGAGAACGCGCTTCATCATGGAGACAATTTCCTTTCACGAGACAATCGAGAACGCGCCCATCCCGTCTACCCTAGTAGACGGGCATTTCTTGGACGCTTGTTCAACTTATTCTACATGCCCGTAGGTGCGCGGTCGGCCAGACGTCGGCACGGGGGTAAAAGCGGGGACGTCCACCGGGGTGGCCGGCGCGCGTGGGGTTTCCGCCGGGGCGGGGGAATTAGTACGATAAAACCTGTGCAAAAAGACCGTGTAGCCTACCGCGTGGTGTTCCTCGCCTTCGCCGGGGTGGCGCTGCTGGCTGGCCTGGCGGCGGGGGCCTCCCTGCTGGGGGTGTTCAACGCCGCGGCGCCGGTGGCGGATCTGCACGGCCCGCTGATGGTCTTCGGCTTCGTCGGCGGGGCCATTGGGCTCGAGCGCGCGGTCGCGGTGCGGCGCGCGTGGGCCTGGGCCGGGCCGGCCGCCCACGTCGCGGGCGTGGTGACCCTGTTGGCGCCGGCGGTGGCGGGCACCGAGCTGCCAGCGCTGGTGCCCGGGGCGCTGTTCGCGGCGAGCTTCGGCGTGCTCGGGGCAATCTACGTGGCCATCTACCGCCGCCAGCCGACCGTGTCGGTGGTCGTGCAGGCAGCCGGCGTCGTGGCGGCGGTGATGGCGGCGCTGCTGTGGGGGATGACCGGCCGCTTCGCGGAGGTGTTGCCGCTGGCGGTGGCCTACGTGGTGGCCACGATCATCGGCGAGCGCATGGAGCTGGCCCGCTTATCGGTGTCCGGCACCCGCGCCGAGATCCAGCTGACCCGGCAGGTGCTGGCGATGGTGCTCGCCGCCGTCGTCTTTGCCGTCGCCCCGCGGCTGGGGCACGTGCTGGTCGCGCTCGCGCTTATCGTGGCGGCCACGACCGCGCTGCGCGTCGACGTGGCCCGACACCTGGTGCGCTCGCGGGCCCTGCCGCGGTACTCGGCCGCGTGCATGCTGGGCGGCTATTTCTGGCTGGTTGTCGCCGGCTTTACCTGGCTGGCCTACGGCGTCGGCGCGGAAGGCTATGCCTACGATGCCTCCGTCCACGCCGTCTTCTTAGGCTTCGTCATGTCCATGATCTTCGCGCATGCACCCATCATCTTGACCGCCGTGGTCCACCGCCGGCTGCCGTACCACCGGGCGCTCTACGTCCCCGTGGTGCTCCTGCACGGCGGGCTGGCCACGCGCCTGGCCGGGGACTTTCTGGCCCAGGACGCGATTTATACCGTCGGCGGGGTGATAACCCTCGTGGCCGTGCTGGTCTTCGTGGGCACCGGGCTGGTGTTGACCCTGCGGGGTGGTCGCCGTGCAGCTTAGTCTCGGGGTAGTCAGCGACGTCTCCCTGCGGGCGAGGTCGCGGTGGCACACGGCCGCCGGCGCACTCATCGGGGCCTGGATACTGGTCGGCTTGGCCGTCGCGGTGGCCTACCACTTAGGCGGGCCCGTGGTCTGGTGGGATTTCATCCACACCTTCACCCTCGGGGCGGTCACCACCGCCATTCTGGTCTATTCCACGCACTTTACCGAGGCATTAACCCGCACGCCGACGGCCCAGTACCGCGGCGTGGCCACCCGCGTAGCACTCGTCCAGGTGGGGCTGCTGGGCCTGCTGGCGGACCGGGCCGGCTATTCCTGGTCCTGGCTTTCCGATGCCTCCTGCGCCCTCATCCTCCTCGCCGCCGCGTGGCAGGTGGCCGTCATCGTCTCTCGCCTGCGCCGATCCCTTGCCGGTGCCTTCGCGGTGACGGTGCCGTACTACGTGGCGGCGTTTGGCTGCTCCATCGCCGCGGTGGTGCTGGCGGTGCTGGCGGGCAGGGGCATCGGCGGCTATACGGGGCTGATTGCGGCGCACTCGCGGCTGATGGTCTGGGGCTTTGCCTGGCTGACCATCCTGGGCACGGTGGTGACCCTGCTGCCCACGCTCACGGGCACGGCGATTAGCCAGGCCGCGCGGGCCCGGTGCACGCGGGCCTTAATCGTCCACGTTGTGGGGCTGGCGGTGGCCGCGGCGGGGCTGGTCGCCGGGGCAGGGCTGGTCGCAGGCTTCGGGATGGCGCTGGTGGCGCTAGCCAGCGGCATGCTCGTCGTGGCCGTGGTGGGCTCCGTCCTCGCCCAGGGGCCGGGGCTTAATACCGCCAGCCTGTCCGTACTGTGCGGCCTGGGCTGGATGTGGGCGGTCAACGCCGCCGATGCCGCCAGCCTGGCAGCCGGCGCCTTCCCCCGCGCCATCACGCTGCAGCTGCTGCCCGTCTTTCTGCTGGGCGGTCTGCTGCAGCTGGTGACCGGGGTGCTGCACCACCTGCTGCCCACGCTGCGTGGCGGCGGGCCCGCGGTCGTGGACCGGGCGCGGAGAGCGGCAGACACCGGAGGGGCCGCCCGCCTGGTCTGCCTCAACGTGGGCGCCGGGCTGGTCCTGGTAGGCAACCTCGGCGGGCCCGCCGGCCCGGCCGGTCTCATTCTGGTCGGGCTCGCGCTACTGGCTAATGTGGTGGTTATCGCCACCGTTGTCGTAATTGTTGGGAGAAAACATGACTAAGCAATCCACGCCTCGTGGTGGCACGAGCACCCAGGAATCGGCCGGCTGGGCCGCCTGGGCCCTCATCGGAATCGCGGTCGTCGCCGTGGTCATCCTGGCGGTGGTCACCACGACCTCCGCCGGCAAAGAGACCGCGACGGGCGGCGATCAGCCGGTGGCCGCGACCGGCGACGTCGTCGAGGTTGACGTGAGTGTGGAGGGTATGGCCTTCGTGCCCAACAGCGTCGACGTGCCGGCCGGGTCGCAGCTCAAGGTCAACTTCACCAATACCGGCGACCAGGTCCACGACCTGAAAATCGGCGAGGCGGAAACCGGCCGCGTCAACCCAGGCGACTCGGTGGTGCTGGATGCCGGCGTGATTTCCGCCTCCGTGGAGGGCTATTGCACCATCGCCGGGCATCGTACGCAGGGCATGACCTTCGACGTCGTCGCTGGTGATGCGCCAGCGGGCGGCAGTGGGGCATCGGCAAGCGCGGCAGGCGGGGCGAACCCGCACGTGGACGTGCCCACGGCCGCCGAGCGCCAGAGCGACCTAGGGCCGGGCTTTGCGGCCTTCGACCCGCACCTGGAGGCCGCCCCGTCCGGGCGCGTGCACGAATACACCTGGGTGATGACCGAGGAGATCCGCGAGGTCGCGCCGGGCGTGGAGCAAAAGCAGTGGCTGTTTAACGGGCAGGCGCCCGGGCCGACGCTGCGCGGCCAGGTCGGGGACACGTTCCGGATTACGCTGCGCAACGAGGGGCATATGGGTCACTCGGTGGATTTCCACGCCGGCGAGGTCAACCCCGACGAGGCGATGGCGACCATCGACCCCGGCGAGGAGCTGGTCTACGAATTCACCGCGAAGCGCTCCGGGATTTGGATGTACCACTGCGCGACGGCGCCTATGACGCTGCACATCGCCAACGGGATGACGGGCGCGGTCATCATCGACCCGCCGGAGGAGTCCCAAGATGCCTTGTCGGACGTCGATGCCGAGTACGCCCTCGTTGCCAGCCAGCTTTTCCTGGGCGAGCGCGAGGTCGGCGCGGACGAGGAGCGCGTGGCCGCCGGCAATTACGACCTTGCGGCGTTCAATTCCTACCCCAACCAGTACGAGCAGCGGCCCCTGCGGGCCAAGGTGGGCGAGACCATCCGCATCTGGGTGCTGAACGTGGGACCGGACGAGTCGCTGAGTTTCCACGTCGTCGGCGAGGTCTTCGACACCGTCTTCAAGGAAGGGCAGTACCTCATCCGCGACGCCGAGGACACCGGCTCGCAGGCCGTCGACTTGGCAGCCGCCCAGGGCGGGTTCGTGGAGATGACATTCGATGAGCCGGGGACGTACACGTTCGTCAATCATGCCCTGACCAACGCGGAGAAGGGCCAACGCGGACAGATTGTGGTGACCGAGTAGGCGGGCACGCCGAGTAGGCGCTACGGACGTGGTCCGTGGCGCCTTTTCGCGTATTTTGGCTGGGTGTGTTCCTTGGGATGTCCCCTCGCAGCCTGGTCTCGCGGCTGCGTTCTCGTTCCTTGTCCCTCGGCTGACTTCATGTCAGCCGTCAGCCGTTAGCCGTCAGCTGTTAGGGCCGCCGCCCCAGGGCGGATCCCACGTGACTTTGCCGTGTCTTCGGTTGACCCTTCCGTGTCTGGGGTAGGCCGGGTCGTCATCATTCCAAGAGTTGTGGAACTCGCACAACAAGGTGAGGTTCTCTTGGTTGGTTTCACCACCATCGACCCACGGGTGGATGTGGTGGACCTGGCACTCATCGGCCGGCTTGCGGCAGTTCGGCCACGCGCAGGTGGTGGTCTCCGCCTTCGCCATGTCTTTCTGTTTAGAGGAGGCGTGGCGCTGGTAGCGGTACTGGTTGACCGGACCCCGCCTCGGGTCCACCAGGGTGGCCAGGCCCGCATCCAACAAGCATTGGCGGACGTATTCGGCCCCGGTCATGGTGGTGCCGTTGGTTAGCTGCAGGGTGATTTCGTCCCCGTCACCGGCAAGGATGCGTACCCAGTCGGGCAGGGGGGTGACCACGTGCGTGGCCTTCTGTTGCTTGTTCAGCCCGCCGCTAAACAGGGCCTCGACGTCGGGGATGGTCTTAATTGATGCCCAGAGGTTTTCCACCAACTCCGGATCACCGGTAACAGAAAAAGTGCTGGGCCCATCCTTGCGGCGGGTGACCCGCACGCCTTCGGCCGGCGGTGCCGGGCGGTTGAGCTCCAGGACTTTTTGGTTGGCCAGTCGGCGCAGCTGCTTGGTGGTGCCAGGAGTGTTGCACAGTTCGATGAGCATCGCCCAGGCCTCGCCCTGGTTGCGCACCCGCCGGAAGGCGTTGTCTAACACCAGCAAAGTATCTAAGTGGTGTCCGGATTCCGCGGCGCCTTTCCTCGCGGCGGCTTGCTTCCTCGTGTAGGTGGTGTGTCCGAAGAAGGTCTGGCAGGCGCGGTAGTGGGCGGCCGCGGCAACGTCGGACATGACAGCCTTCAGGGCAGGCAGGCTCAGCTCGCGGCACAGGCCCACGTAGGAGATCCCGTCCGCGAAGATGGAGTGCGCTGCTTTCAAAGTGTCCATGGCTGTCGTCGTCATGCCCCACACGCTAGAAGCCCGGCTCAACCCCTACAAGGCCCGGAAACCCAATCTGTGGATAACTCGGGACAAAGTAGCCATCCTGCACGGACCCCGAAACAGCCGAAAACGCCCGTTTTTGCGGTGCCACCTGCCTAAGGGCCGAAAAATGGTGCAATGTGACCAGGTAGCCGCAGGGAGGCATCGTTAGGCACAAAAATGGCCCCCGCACGTGAACTGCCCCCCATTAGTTGGACTGAGAAATCAGTTACCGATTAGTGGGGAGTAGTTTTCATTGAGAGCTCGAAGTTCGCTGAGTGAACATCAGCGCGAGCAGTTGGTTGAACTATTTGAGCAAGGTATGGGCTATAGTGCCGCTGCTACTGCTCTTGGTGTCTCCAAATACGCCGCCCGTATGCTCTGTCGCCGGTTTAAGCTGCATGGCAGACTATGTCTTGTGGAAAAACCAACTAAGCAGCAGCATTCGTTCGAAATCAAGAAGGAAGTTGTCCAACGCCACCTTACTGGTGAGACAGCGATGGATCTTGCGCGCGAGTTTGGCCTGTCATCAGAGCAGCTGGTCAGCGGGTGGTCGCGGAAATGGCGTAA